>NZ_JBDSLS010000127.1:0-3446 GCF_039916245.1 Gelidibacter sp. | reverse complement strand
AAATATATGGAATATATAGAGTTATTTTTTAAATCGATTTTTGTAGATAATATGATCTTTGCATATTTCTTAGGAATGTGTTCATATCTAGCGGTATCTAAAAAAGTTGATACTGCAGTAGGTCTTGGAGCTGCTGTAATATTCGTTCTCGCCGTGACTGTACCATTAAACTGGTTATTGGATCAATACGTTTTACAAGAAGGTGCATTAGCATGGTTAGGCCCTGAATATGCGGAGTATGACTTAGGTTTTCTATCTTTTATCCTGTTTATTGCTACCATTGCAACGATGGTGCAATTGGTTGAGATTGTGGTTGAGAAATTCTCACCAGGCTTATACAACTCACTCGGAATATTTTTACCATTAATTGCTGTAAACTGTGCCATATTAGGTGGTTCATTGTTTATGCAATCCCGTGAAATTCCAACCTTAGGTTTAGCATTAACTTATGGTGTTGGTTCAGGTATCGGATGGTTTTTAGCGATTCTTGCTATTGCAGCAATTCGTGAAAAAATCAGATATTCTCATGTACCACCAGCCTTAAGAGGATTAGGAATTACTTTTATTCTTACAGGATTAATGGCGATTGGTTTTATGAGTTTTGGTGGTATGCTTACTGGAGGAGACGATGGTGAACAAAGTCCTCAAGCCATTGAGCAAGACATGAAATCTGAGCCGAATAGCGCTGATGTTGAAGGTATTTTGAAGAAAGATAAGATAGTAGAAATCACAACCGCTTTAAATAGATAATATGTTATTAGCAGCAAGTACAACAGGTGTTATCGTAGCGACAATAATTGCGTTTTTAGTAATTACGTTGCTATTAGTTTCACTTTTATTATTCGTAAAACAAAAATTAGCGCCTTCAGGTCCTGTTAAAATTACCATTAATGGAGAAAAAGTAATTGAAGTACCTTCAGGGAATTCTTTGCTTACAACCTTGAGTGCTCAAAAAATATTTTTACCATCTGCTTGTGGTGGTGGTGGAACTTGTATTCAGTGTGAATGTCATGTTTTATCAGGTGGGGGTGAAGCACTCCCAACTGAAACACCACATTTTACCCGTACTGAATTAAAGGAAGGTATCCGTTTGTCATGTCAGGTAAAAGTAAAACAGGATATGGTGATTACGATTCCTGAGGAAGTATTTGGAATCAAAAAATGGGAAGCAACCGTTGTTAGAAATTATAACGTCGCCTCTTTTATTAAAGAGTTCGTAGTAGAGATTCCTGAAGATATGGGCTACAAAGCGGGAGGTTATATTCAGATTGAAATTCCACCTTGTACCATTAACTTTAAGGACATGGACATCACTGCCCATCCTGAAGAGCATGACACGCCAGATAAGTTTCAAGCAGAATGGGACAAGTTTAAATTATGGCCTTTGGTCATGAAGAACGAAGAAATAACTGAACGTGCTTATTCTATGGCTTCTTACCCTGCAGAAGGAAGAGAAATCATGTTAAACGTTCGTATTGCAACACCTCCGTTTGATAGGGCCAAAGGTGGCTGGATGGATGTGAATCCAGGTATTGCATCGTCTTATATCTTTAACCAGAAAAAAGGCGATAAAGTCGTTATTTCAGGACCTTACGGTGAATTCTTTATCAATGAATCTGATGCCGAAATGTTATATGTAGGTGGTGGAGCAGGAATGGCGCCAATGCGTTCACACTTGTACCACTTATTCAAAACCTTAAAAACAGGTCGTAAAGTGACGTATTGGTACGGTGGACGTTCTAAGCGTGAATTGTTCTATTTAGATCATTTTCATGAATTAGAACGTGAGTTTCCTAACTTTAAATTCTATTTGGCCTTGTCTGAACCTATGGAAGAAGACAATTGGAAAGTAAAGGAGAATATTGATGCCCCAGGCGATGGATTTGTAGGGTTCATTCACAATTGTGTTATCGAGAACTATTTGAACCATCATGAGTCACCTGAAGACATCGAATTATACTTCTGTGGTCCACCATTGATGAACCAAGCCGTTCAGAAAATGGGAGAGGATTTCGGAATTCCAGATGAGAATATCAGATTTGATGACTTTGGAGGATAGATGAGAGCATAAACCTTTCAGATTTCCAAAACCTGAAAGGTCTTCATTATATAAAAGCCCAACACGAAAGTGTTGGGCTTTTGTCTGTTTCAAATTAGGCTTGCGGATCAAAGACAGATTTATCCGAAACATTAAATTAACCAACATCGAAATTACTATCTCCTCATTTTTAAAATGGAATATTAATTATGAAAGAAATAAATGTTAATTTGCTTAAGAAAATAAAAAGGTGCCGTTTTTATTTATGCTATCTTATTAATTAACTAAAAAACACACATAATATAATGATCAACAAGTTTAAACGGATGATTAAGCCATATGTTATTAGTCGTATAGGTAGAAAACTTCCTATCAACTGGGTTAAGAAAGATGAAGGGTCATGGTTAGCACAAAATTTAATTGGTGATTTTATTATTCCGCCCATCAACTCTTATTGCACTAAGATTGAGCAGCTTGCAGAACATACTAATCAAAAAGGTAATCAGCCTCTTTGGGAAGGTTATCATGGTAATAATATTGGAAGTTCTAGTCGAAAGCCTAATACTGTCAGAAGTGTACCTGCAATAGGTAATCTGTTTGCATACTTGGTTCAAGAAAAAAAACCTGAAATTATTGTAGAATTCGGTACAGCTTTTGGTGTTTCTGGAATGTATTTTCTGGCGGGGTTAAATAAAAACGAAAAAGGCTCACTCCTTACTTTTGACCCAAATGAGGTTTGGGCCAAATTGGCAAAAGAAAATTTATTGCAGATAAGCAATAGATTTAAATTAACGGTTGGCACATTTGAGGAAAATATAGACAATATACTGCTTCATAATCAAAATATAGACATCGCCTTTATCGATGCCATTCACACCAAAGAATTTGTCATTCCTCAGTTAGAAATTGTGATTGCTAGAGCAAAAAAAGGATCAATAATTATTCTGGATGATATCAATTTCTCAGCTGATATGATAAATTGTTGGGAGGAGGTTTCAAATGATAATAGATTTATTTCGAGTCTTTCAATTGGGGATAGAGTGGGTATGTTGGAGCTAAAATAAATATGGTTATAGTGTATAAATAATCATAAAACATAAGCCGTCTTATGATCAAATTAAGACGGCTTCTTTAATAGTGGTTTCAGTTTAAAATATTAGTAACAAAAGGAGTTTATTAAAAAATCGAAATATTAGTTTTTGATTTATTCTTCTTCTTCAATGTCTTGCTCTACGAGCTCTTCTTCAGTTTCCTCAGTTGCTAAATTGTCTAGCTCTTGTAGGTCATCTAATTCCTCATCGTCTTCCTCTTCTTCAAATGTTGCTTTAGGGGCAGAAGTTTCCAAAACATTGTATTTCTCTAATTGTTCTTCTTCTCCTGTGAAATATGGAAATACATCCAAAATTGG
>NZ_JBDSLS010000126.1:0-6576 GCF_039916245.1 Gelidibacter sp. | reverse complement strand
AGATTTTATCACAGAACGTAAGGATTTGAAAAACAAGATCAATCTTTATATTGATTTGATTACCAATCAGCCCTTGCGCGTTTAAAATTAAAGACCTTTATAAATTAATTTGCCACAACTAAACGATGTTTATTTGTGGCATTTTTCATTAAGGCCATCGACCTTAGGCTTTATGAAGAAACAATCTGAAAGTGGATCCCACATCCACTTGACTTTGAACTTCTATCTTCCCTCCCATGCTTTCCACATGGTTTTTTGTAATGAACAGACCAATGCCAATGGCATCTTCGCGCTGATGAAAGGTCTTTTTAAACTGAAACAGATCATGCCTGTGCGCGTCCATATCAATCCCAAGTCCGTTGTCACTAACTTCCAAAATCACATAATCCTCAGAAACGATCGTACGTAATTGGACGAAAGCACTACGTTTTTCAGAACGGTATTTGATGGCATTGGTCAAAAGATTAAGAATAACGCTATCTAGATAAACAGGAACAGCCAAAACTTCAAGATTTTCATCAACCGCATTAATGATTTCGCATCGCTCATGACGGGCTATGGCACTAATATTATAGATGTTATTGGCCACAAAATCGCTTAAATTTAATGCTGTTAAGCTGTCTTGAGCTGAGAACTGATCTTTCCTGACCTCATTGAGATTAGAAATCGTAGTATCGAGCTGTGCTAAGGCTACTTTAAGCATTTTAAAATTCTCGTCATTTTTGATGCCGTGGAGTTCTTCTTCCATAAACCCAGCAATCATGTTTAAGTTACCGAGATGGCTGCGGATGTCATGGGTTGCAATATGTGCAAAATCCTTAAGTTTTTCATTTTGATTCTTCGCGATTTCGGCCAAGGAATTCATTTGCAAAAGCAATTCCTTATGTTCAGAAATGTCAACCACTTGCGAAATAAAATAAAGCGGCGTACCATCTTCATGAAACTCCAAAGAAACCGATGACAACACCCAAATGATCCGTCCAGTTTTATGGAAATAGCGCTTTTTAATTTGATACCTAGCAATATTGCGTTCCAATAACTGAAACTTCTGTGCCATGGCCACTTCCAAATCATCTTTGTGCGTGATTTCAGGAAAACTCATGGTGTAGAGTTCCTCTTCCGAATACCCCAAAAGCTCCAACAGACTGCGATTGACCTTGACCCATTTATAATCCAAGCCAACAATGGCTATACCATTTGGCGCATTGTCAAAGATGTTTTCAAAGAGCTTATCTTTTATGTTAACTAAATAGCTTGGCATAGTTTTAATAATATATATGAGAAATTCAAAAATAGCAGAGAATCGCGCATGACCTTAACCCATTAACAAATATTTATACCCATTTTCCTACTAATAAACTATCGCAGAATTCTTAACTGGAGCATTATTCCTATTATAATAATTACTATATTTGCAGCTTGGTTCGAAAACCGAATCAATACATAAAAATCATTTACAATAATATTAGCATGTATTTAGATCAAAAAGAAAAAGAAGCCATTTTTACAAAACACGGTAAAGGTGCAAAAGACACAGGTTCAGCAGAAGGACAAATTGCTTTGTTTACCTACAGAATCAATCATTTAACTGAGCACTTGAAAAGAAACCGTAAAGATTTCAATACTGAGCGTTCATTGGTAATGTTAGTTGGTAAACGTCGTGCATTGCTTGACTATCTAATTAAAAAAGATATCTTAAGATATCGTGCCATCATTAAAGAATTAGGATTAAGAAAATAATCACTTCAAAGACCACGCCTTTCAGCGTGGTTTTTTGTTTGCGTTAGGGATTGCAGTGAAAAGCCCACAGCGTTTTACGATTTTTATCGAAAAACGCGAGGACTTGTAACGGAAAGCCCGACCCTTTTTAGGGGAACGCCCAAATAATAATAATAATAATAATTAATATTATATTCCCGCAATCGAAAGCGTCAAACATTCGAGGTAGAAGCAGCGAGATCCCGGAGCAAGCCCGGGACTAAAGGTTTTTCATTGGTCAACACACAACACTACACAACAACAACGCAACGACCATTGTTTAATTTAGAATTAAAAAATTTATGATTCCAAAAGTTTTTAGAGAGGTCATTGACCTTGGTGATGGACGTACAATCTCCATCGAGACCGGAAAATTAGCTAAGCAAGCTCATGGTTCGGTTGTTGTGCAATCAGGCAACTGTATGTTATTATGTACGGTGGTATCCAATTACAAACAAAGTGATGTCGACTTTTTACCATTAACAGTAGATTATCGCGAGAAATTTGCTGCTTCTGGACGTTATCCAGGTGGTTTCTTCAAAAGAGAAGCCAGACCAAGTGACGGTGAAGTTTTAGTGATGCGTTTGGTGGACCGTGTTTTACGCCCCTTATTCCCTGCTGATTATCACGCAGAAACTCAAGTTATGATTCAGTTAATGTCTCATGACGAAAACGTAATGCCAGATGCCATGGCTGGTTTAGCCGCATCTGCTGCAATCCAGTTATCTGACTTTCCTTTTGAGTGTGCCATTTCAGAAGCTCGTGTAGGTCGTGTTAATGGTGAGTTTATCATCAACCCAACCAGAGCACAATTGCTAGAATCTGATCTTGATATCATGGTTGGCGCTTCAGTGGATTCTGTAATGATGGTTGAAGGTGAAATGCATGAAATTTCTGAAGAAGAAATGACAGATGCCATCAAATTTGCTCACGACGCGATTAAAATCCAATGTGAAGCTCAAATTCGTTTGGCAGAAGCCTTTGGCAAAAAACCAACTCGTGAATATGAGCCTGAGCCTACCAATGAGGACCTAGAGAAAAAAGTAAGAGCATTAACTTACGATAAAGTATACGCTGTTGCACGTGCTGCTTCTGCAAAACATGATAGAACTGCTGCTTTTGATGCCATCAAAGAAGAAGTTAAAGCTAGTTTTACTGAAGAAGAATTGGCAGAATATGGCGGAATGGTTTCAAAATACTATTACCAAGCCGAAAAGGATGCCGTTAGAGACTTAACCCTTAATGAAGGTTTACGTTTGGACGGTAGAAAAACGGACGAAATCAGACCAATCTGGTGTGAAATCGACTATTTACCTTCTACGCACGGTTCTTCTATTTTTACACGTGGCGAAACGCAAGCTTTAGCGACGGTAACTTTAGGAACTTCAAGAGAAGCCAATCAAATAGACATGCCATCCTTTGAAGGTGAAGAGCGTTTCTATTTACACTATAACTTCCCTCCTTTTTCAACTGGTGAAGCGAGACCAATTCGTGGTACCTCTCGTCGTGAAGTAGGTCATGGTAACTTGGCACAACGTGCTTTGAAAAACATGATTCCTGCGGATTGTCCTTATACAGTGCGAGTTGTTTCTGAGGTATTAGAATCAAACGGATCGTCTTCAATGGCTACCGTATGTTCAGCTACAATGGCATTGATGGACGCTGGTGTTCAATTGAAAAAACCAGTCTCTGGAATCGCCATGGGATTAATTTCTGATGCTGAATCAGGAAAATATGCTGTATTATCTGACATTTTAGGAGACGAAGATCACTTAGGTGATATGGACTTTAAAGTAACTGGTACGGCTGACGGAATTACTGCCTGTCAAATGGATATTAAGGTTAAAGGATTGTCTTATGAGATTTTAGTGAATGCACTAAAACAAGCTCGTGAAGGCCGTTTACACATCCTTGGTAAACTGATTGAAACTATTGCAGAACCAAATGCAGATGTGAAAGCACATGCTCCAAAAATGATTACCCGTGTGATTCCTAACGAATTCATTGGCGCATTGATTGGACCAGGTGGAAAAGTGATTCAGGAATTACAGAAAGCAACCAAAACTACGATTGTTATCAACGAAGATCCTATTACTGAAGAAGGTATTGTGGAAATTTTAGGTACCAATCAAGAAGGTATTGATGCGGTATTGACTAAAATCGATTCGTTATTGTTCAAACCAACCGTTTGTGGATCTTACATCGTGAAAGTCATTAAAATGTTAGATTTTGGAGCGGTTGTAGAATATGCAGACGCCCCAGGAAACGAAGTGTTATTACACGTCAGTGAATTAGCATGGGAACGTACAGAAAATGTTTCTGACGTCGTGAATATGGGCGATGTTTTTGAAGTGAAATACTTCGGAGTAGATCCTAAAACGCGTAAAGAAAAAGTATCTCGTAAGGCTTTGTTAGAAAAACCAGAAGGTTATGTAGCAAGACCGCCAAGAGAGTCTAATGATAGAGATAACCGAAGTGGTGGTCGTGATAGCCGTGGTGGCTCTCGTGACAGCCGTGGAGGTTCTCGTGACAACAGAGGTCGCGATGATCGTCGTGATGATCGTAAACCAAGAGAAGATAAAAAGGAAGATTAATTTTATTTTATCCTTATAATTTATCCAAACCTGACAGGTTTTAAAAACCTGTCAGGTTTTTTTATACGCTTTTCTGAGAGTAAAATCAATTTGCAAAGCCTTACCCAGTTGTGATCTTCTAATTCTTCTTAATAGAGCTTATTGAACATTCTTCTTCCGAATTTAAAGAGAAGATAAAAGGAAGATTAATTTTCCATTATCTTTTTAAATCTACCCAAACCTCTCAGGTTTTAAAAACCTGAGAGGTTTTTTTTATGTAAATTGGTTTAGGCGGACTGGAGTTTCTCATAACCTATCCATACACTATCCATGGAGTATCCATGGCGTATCCATGGAGTATCTATGGCGAATGACTCGTCCTGAAATAGCTATGACTCGTCCTTGACCCGTCCTGAAATAGCTATACTGTAACCTAACTAAAAAGTTAAAGGCTTGCAAAAACTTGTAATTGTCATTTATTTTATTAGATTATAGGTTATGATTTATACAGATAAAAAGAAGTATTCGGAGATTTTAAGTAATTCTTTAGCTTACTTAAAGAAAATTGGGTTTGAAAATATTCAAGCAGACGCGGAAGGTTATGAAACCCCAAAATCCTATCTCAAAAGAGGTAGTGAGATTGAAGTGACACCAGACATTGTCGCGGAAAAGGAAGGCAGGAAACATTATTTTGAACTCAGTTTGAAATCGGATGAAACCCGCTTATTACAATCAAAATGGTTATTCCTGAAGACCCTCAGTACAATGACCTCTTCCCGTTTTAAAATAATTACGACACGCGGGCATTACAAGTTCACAAATGAGATGTTGGAAGCCATCAACTTATCAGATAAAAAACTGATTAAAATATAATACATCACTATTGTTTGAGAAAAGAATTAAGACCGCTTCGCTACTAGAACAAAGAACAAAGACTCGTTCCGTAAAAGATTGATAACATGGTAATTAAAATTTTAAATCAGCCTCAATTGTTTTAGTTTAAAACTTTTCAGAGAAATTTAACAATGAAGGCTCCTATGACTGGTAACGTTGAAAACCTTTATATACCTATCTTTTAGTAAGTCGCGTAAATTTTAATCGGACATTAATGATAATAAATAATTAATTTTGAATTTCTTGTAACATTTGTGTACTCTTCTACGTATAACTACTTACGAAAGGATTATTCACTATTATAAATAAGAGAGACACATTTAAATGAGACAACTCAAAATTACGAAGCAAGTTACCAATAGGGAAACAGCTTCGCTAGACAAGTATCTTCAAGAAATTGGAAAAGTTGACTTAATTACTGCTGACGAAGAAGTAGAATTGGCACAACGCATTAAAGCTGGCGATCAACTGGCTTTAGAGAAATTAACAAAGGCCAATCTACGTTTTGTTGTATCGGTAGCAAAACAATATCAAAACCAAGGCTTGACATTACCCGATTTAATCAATGAAGGTAATTTAGGCCTTATCAAAGCAGCACAACGTTTTGATGAAACACGTGGTTTCAAATTTATTTCTTATGCGGTATGGTGGATTCGTCAATCCATTTTACAAGCTTTGGCTGAACAATCCCGTATTGTCCGTTTGCCTTTGAATAAAATTGGCTCGATCAACAAAATCAACAAGACCTTTGCTTTTTTAGAGCAAAGTCATGAGCGTCCGCCAAGTGCTGAGGAGATTGCCAAAGAACTGGACATGACCATCAATGATGTGAAAGAGTCCATGAAAAACTCTGGCCGTCACGTATCCATGGATGCGCCGTTGGTTGAAGGTGAAGATTCAAACTTGTACGACGTATTGCGTTCTGGAGAATCTCCAAATCCTGACAGGGATTTGTTGCATGAATCCTTACGTACCGAAATTGAGCGTGCCCTAGAGACCTTAACCCCTCGTGAAGCAGATGTGATTCGTTTGTATTTTGGTTTAGGAGATCAACATCCAATGACTTTGGAAGAAATTGGAGAAACGTTTGATTTAACGCGTGAACGTGTCCGTCAAATTAAAGAAAAAGCAATTCGCAGGTTGAAACATACCTCACGAAGCAAAATATTAAAAACCTACCTTGGGTAGGTTTAAATTCCAAATTTAAAGAGCCAAATTCCAAACGATCATTTTGGAACATCGGCCTTAAATCCCGAAACTTCGGGAGGAATTTGTAAGCAACAAACGGTTGACTCTCTTCGGAGAGATACCCACTTACGTGGGTGCTAAAGCTGTTCGTTTTTTGATTGAT
>NZ_JBDSLS010000125.1:0-3227 GCF_039916245.1 Gelidibacter sp. | reverse complement strand
CCGCGCCAGTATGTTTTTAGTGCTGTTATAGCACTTTAGTCCATTGACCCGTGATCTGACCGAATTCATTAAAACGATCTTTTTATGTCTATTTTCTATATTCTATTTTCTACCCTCTAAAATCTACACTCTAAGTCCTCCCCTCTAATACCCATACTTATCCTTCCAACGCTGTCTTAAAAACTCACGTTGCGCATTTTCTCTGGCGTTATTTCCAGGACTGTAAAGCTGCGTGTTTTTGATTTCGTCAGGAAGAAATTCCTGTGGCGCAAAGTTGTTCTCGTAGCTATGCGCGTATTGGTAATTATCGCCATAACCCAATTCTTTCATGAGTTTGGTTGGTGCATTCCTGACCGATAAAGGCACCGACAAGTCGCCCGTTTGTTTAACCAATTGTTGCGCTTTTCCAATAGCTTCATAAGCCGCATTGCTTTTTGGAGACGTTGCCAAATAGGTGGCACATTGACTCAATATAATTCGTGATTCCGGATGCCCAATGACCGAAACAGCTTGAAAAGTCGTATTCGCCATTACCAAAGCCGTCGGATTCGCATTGCCAATATCTTCACTGGCTAAAATAAGCATGCGTCGGGCAATAAATTTGACATCCTCGCCACCTTCAATCATTCGTGCCAGCCAATAGACCGCTCCATTAGGATCGCTCCCACGAATGGACTTGATAAATGCCGAAATAATATCGTAATGTTGCTCCCCAGTTTTATCATAGCGCACCGTATTGCTCTGTACTTTTTGGAGAACACTAGCATTAGTAATGACAATCTTTTCGTCTTCGCCATATGACGTAATGATGAGCTCAAAAATATTCAAAAGCTTACGGGCATCGCCACCAGATAGTCGCAATAATGCTTCCGTTTCTTTGAGTTGGATGTCACGTTTTGAGAGAATTTCGTCTTCAGTAAGGGCTCGGTTTAATAAAGCTTCCAAATCCTTTTTGTCAAAAGAATTCAGCACATATACCTGAGATCGGGAGAGGAGCGCGGGAATAACCTCAAAACTTGGGTTTTCAGTAGTGGCGCCAATCAGCGTTACCCAACCTTTTTCAACCGCTTCCAATAACGAATCCTGTTGCGATTTACTAAATCTATGGATCTCATCAATAAACAATAATGGATTTTTGGCCGTAAACAGTCCGCCACTGTGTTTCGCCTTGTCGATCACTTCCCGGATGTCTTTAACACCAGAATTAATAGCACTCAATTTGTAAAATGGACGGCTAGATTCGTTGGCAATAATATTCGCCAAGGTCGTTTTTCCCGTTCCTGGAGGCCCCCAAAAAATCATCGACGGAATCACACCGTGTTTGATATGTTGAGTTAAAACCCCTTTATCGCCAATCAAATGGGATTGACTCAAATAATCCTTTAAGTATTTTGGTCGTAATCGTTCTGCCAATGGTGCGTTCATAATACAAATTTACGTCAATTCCTTTGAAATAATTAATAAGGCGTTACACTATTGCAAAACGATGTTTTCAAAGCGAAGCGGTCTTAATTCCTTTGGGCATGCCTTTTTTGTGAAGGACAAAAAAGTCGTGCTCTCGCGGCTCAATCTTTTTGTTTTGAAAAAAAACAAAAAGGATTTCAAACAAACCGCTCCATCACTCATGCAGCGACGTTATAATTTTCAGAAATAGATTCAATGGGTATTAAAGTCTTTAAAAGTTATTGGCCTTATTGTCTAGTTGTTCGGTATCATAAGATTTTTTTGGTATCCTTCTTCCAAGTTTTGTTTTGGTTCAAAACATTTAAAAACTCTTATTTCGATTTATTTTGACCATTGAATTTAAACCAGATGAGATATCATGCTCTACTTCAATTTCAACTTCAACTTCAACTTCAATTTCAACTTCATGTTCGCATAATAGATGACAATTTTTCATATTTCGAACAAATGGAGTCTAATTTGATAAGAAACCTTTAAATTTAACCATGAGCAATCAACAACAGTTTAAATATTCAACGAGCGTCGTGGCCTATCCCGTCTTCTTTTTGATGCTTATTTGGGTAGTGTTTTGGTTACAGGTTCGGTTTTTTCCCATCATAAAAACGTTGGGCATCGTTCCTCAAACCTTGACAGGATTAAGAGGGGTAATCTTAAGTCCACTCATTCACGGAGACATTGAACACATCTATCACAATAGTATTCCAATAGTGGTGCTGACTATGGCTTTGTTTTATTTTTACAGGCCCATTGCATGGAAAGTCTTGCTCTATGGTGTACTGCTTTCTGGGTTAATTACGTGGCTTATCGGAAGGCCTGCCAACCATATTGGTGCGAGTGGTCTTATTTATGTCCTCATTAGTTTTATCTTTTTTAAAGGAATTTTTGCCAAACATTTTCGGTTGGTCGCATTATCCTTAATGATTATATTTCTCTACGGAAGCATGATTTGGTATGTGTTTCCCATTAAGGATGGCATGTCTTGGGAAGGGCATTTAGGCGGACTCATAACAGGTTTATTGTTTGCAGTAATATTCCGAAAATCCATTGCCAAACCAGAACGTTACGTATGGCAAGAACCCTCGTATAATGAAGATGACGATCCTTTTTTGAGGCATTTTGACGAAAAGGGAAACTTTATCGAGAATTTGGAACCTGAAAATGTAATTGAACTTGAACTCGAAGATGAAATTGAAGGTGAAATCGATACTTCGACTATGCTCGGTAGCCAAGTTGAAGAAAGTGCGATCACTCCAAGAGTAAATTATATTTTCAAGGAGAATCCAAAGAGTTAATTAAGCATCTTGAAATCTCAACGTGATTCGTTTGGAACTTGCAACCGAACATCTTTAATTATTTCGAATACTAAGGCTTTTCCTATGTCAATACTAATAAGTTTAACTTTAACAATCAACAATCTTTACGTCCGAATACGCTTAACTTCAAAAATTAAGGTCTAAGCTCTTTGTGCAGCTTTGATTTTCCTTAGTGCAACTCTGTGTTATAGTTTAAGGATAGCAGCAATGCGGATCTTCGTCGATTGTTGAATATGAGTTGGCTATCCCACTTCAAAAATCAAAAATCAAAAATCAAAAATCAAAAATCGTCAATCAACAATCTGCAATCTACATCCTCTGTCTCACCACTTCATACAAAAACGCTCCACACGCCACAGAAACGTTCAACGATTCAATCTCACCCAAAATTGGCAATTTGGCTTTGTCATCCACAATTTTTAAGATGGATGGATTAATCCCTTTCCCTTC
>NZ_JBDSLS010000124.1:0-9856 GCF_039916245.1 Gelidibacter sp. | reverse complement strand
GCTATGAGTTTTAGCTCAGTTTCTGTTATTGCGAATGCCTTAAGATTAAGAACAATTAAAATATAACTATAAAAAATGAAGCATTTAATCGCATTACTAGTGGTGGCCCTTTCGGTTTTGAGTTGTAAAAACGAACCAAAACAGAGCAATCAAAATGATCATCAACATCATAATTCTTCTGCAAATAATGATGACGGAAACAAAAAGAAAGTTTTAAGTCCACATACATCAGCTATGGCCATGATTGGCGATGCACACGTTCATATCGATTATTCATCTCCTGGGGTCAGAGGACGGATTATTTTTGGAGGTTTAGTAGGTTACGATAATGTATGGCAAGCTGGTGCGCATTATGCGACATGGATTGAAACGGATAAAGATTTAACTATTGCCGGTGAAAAATTACCAGCTGGAAAGTATGGCTTCTTTACAATTCCATCTAAAAGCGATTGGACCATAATGATCAACAAAAACTGGGACCAACATGGTAAGGATGAGTACGATGAAAAGGAAGATGTGATTCGCTTCAAAGTAACGCCAGAAATCTCTGAAGACATTCAAGAACATTTGGAGTATAAGATAACTGAAACCAGTGATAATTCAGGTATAATAAGTATGAGTTGGGAAAAAGTAAAAATCGAATTTCCTTTTGCCATTAATTAAGACCAAAATTAATAGAAGCATTTATCTAACAATCAGAAAACAATAAAAAATAAATAAAAATGAAAAAGAATATTATATACATAGCAATTGCCTTAGTTGTTGGTGTGCTTGGAGGATTTTTGCTGTTCGGTGGTGGCGCTTCGGGGAAGCCTGCAGGTAGTGACAACCACAATCATTCGGGAGAAATTGCTACTAATCAAATGTGGACTTGCTCCATGCATCCACAAATCATGCAACCCGAACCTGGCGATTGCCCTATTTGTGGCATGGACTTAATACCAGCTGATGCAGGTGGCGAAGGCCTTGCCATGAACGAAATAAAAATGACAAAGAATGCCATGGCTTTAGCTAATATCCAAACGGTTATTATAGGAAACGCAACAAGTACTGATGGGAATACCTTGTTGCTCTCAGGGAAAATTATGGCTAACGAAGAAGCCAATGCCGTGCAAGCCAGTTATTTTGAAGGCCGTATAGAAAAGTTGAATGTCAATTTTACTGGCGAAGAAGTTCGCAAAGGGCAATTACTGGCAACCATTTATGCGCCAGAATTGGTTGCCGCACAACAGGAGCTTTTGACAGCAGCTTCTATGAAAGCCTCACAACCCGCTTTGTATAATGCCGTGCGTAATAAATTAAAACTGTGGAAGGTTTCAGAAGAGCAAATCAATCAAATTGAGACTTCAGGAAAAGTACGCGAAAACTTCCCGATTTATGCGACAGTTTCTGGAACCGTTTCAGAAAAAATAGCAGAAGAAGGGGATTATGTGAAACAAGGACAACCGATTATTAAAGTCAGTAATTTGGGAACGGTTTGGGCCATGTTTGATGCTTATGAAACACAACTTTCGCAGCTTAAGAAAGGGCAGAAAATCATAGTAACTACTAATGCTTATCCAAATAAAGAATTTGAAGCGACAGTAGCTTTCATCGACCCAAGTTTAAATACGCAATCCAGAACCGTTTCAGTAAGAGCAACTTTAAACAATAAGGAAGGTATTTTGAAACCGGGAATGTTTGTTACCTCAAAGGTGGAATTGTCAAAAAGCACAGCCAATGAATCGCAAATAAGAGTTCCTGCTTCTGCAGTCCTTTGGACGGGAACGAGATCGTTGGTATATGTCAAATCAAATCCTAATGAGCCAATTTTTGAAATGCGCGAAGTAACCTTGGGAGCAAAAAATGGTGACGTTTACACGATTGTTGACGGACTTAAAAACGGGGAGGAAGTGGTAAGTAATGGTACCTTTACAGTAGATGCCGCAGCACAGCTTCAGGGCAAAAGAAGTATGATGAATTCAGAAGGGCATGCGGAGCTTGATCCTAAAAACTATCTTGCCAAAACTGAAAGACTAACAGTGTCCTCAAAGTTCCAAACGCAGTTGAAAGCGGTTTTTGACAATTATATGATCATCGAAAAAGCCTTGGTAAACGACAATTCGGAAATGCCTAAAAAAGCTGCTGGTGACTTACTCAAAAGTTTGCAAAATGTTGACATGAAGCTTTTAAAAGAAGAGCCAGCACATAGCCATTGGATGAACCTTGAAAAGGAACTGAAAAAGTCCGCTACTGAAATCTCTAAAACTTCTGATATCAAAATGCAAAGAGACCATTTCATTCAGCTTTCGGCACATTTGATCAATGCGGTTAAAACCTTTGGCATAAACCAAAAAGTGTACGTCGATTATTGCCCGATGGTAAATAATGATGTCGGCGCATTTTGGTTAAGTACCGAAGAAGAAATCCTGAATCCATATTTTGGTGCGAGTATGCTGAGATGTGGAGAGATTTCGGATGAAATAGAATAGTTTTTTATTTAGATGAAACTTGTAAAAGGCCGATAAACATGAGTTTGTCGGCTTTTGTACTTTACAATTTATTAAAATTCTGCATAACGAATAATTCTTACTTGTTGCCATTATTATCAAGACTTTTATAGCAGAGGTCATCCCTCGTTTAAATTATTGATGGTATTATATTATCGTTATCCAAAACGTTTCATTTACCATGAAAATTTTACTGCTGAATATTTTATGATAATAAAGGTTGCTTTCAATTGAAAAGCGAGGCGTTTTTGTGGGACAACCTAAGAAACTTCGTCTTTCGAATTAATGTGTGAACACTGAAGATTCATGCTCAAAATTAGAATTTACAACCCACTCAGCCCAATGCCGCTCCATTCCGCGAAAAGCTCACATACGTTCAAAGCGCTTCATTAAAAAGTCTTGGACACAATTCCAAAGTTTACGATTTTCATTCCTATTGTCCGCTCATTCACGTAAAGATCAGGACGCAATCCAACATTATTCTCAAGGTTACCTCTGATTTAATCCTACCAGGAAATCGTTTAAGTAGTCCAAAGCCTAAGTATAACTTCGGCAATCAGTGGAGATTAGTTTAAGAGAAAAGTTAGAGACATATAAAGAAAACCATTATAGTTGCGACTTGTGGTCGTATTTTTATGTTAAAGACAGTTGTATTTACAACGAATAACTATATTTTCGGCTTTTTAAATAAAATTTAAATCTTATGAAAGAACTTATTGAAAACATGCAAAACACTTTTGAGTCATTTGAAAATGATGCTAAAATGCAATTAGAAAGTGGAAACAAAGCTGCAGGAACAAGGGCAAGAAAATCGTCGTTAGCTTTGGAAAAATTATTAAAGGAATTCCGTAAAGTCTCGATTGCTGATTCTAAAAAATAATCAAAGTAGTCATCTCATTTTTAGTTAATGAGATGACTGTTTTTAATTCATTAAATTTAGAGGGACCATCTCAAAGAGAGGGTGAGTACAAAATTTCATTTAATCTGAGATCGAAAATAAGTACAGATATCACTAGCCCATTGGCGCTCCATTCCACGAAAAACTCGAATACGTTCAAATAGCATCATTAGAAAAGTCCCCGACCCAACTCTAAAGTCTACGATTTTCATTCCACTTGCCCGCTCATTAACGAAAAAAGTCGGGAAGCGCGAAAACCCTATTTTAGTTTATCTCAATACAGACATTGCAATATGCAACTTTGAAGTCACGTCCGATCAACTCCGGTAGAACGATAACTTTTCATTTTTATAACACGGAAACACATTCCTCTTCATTACCAGAAAAGCTCCATTTCTGGAAAAGAGCTTGCTTGAAAATTCTTTTTTGTCATTTCTGAAAAAGTTTCATTAGTTGAGAAACCACATATGAGCCTGGATAACGTTTACTTATGTTATTCTTCATTTTTCAAGTGCTCATATTTTTTTTGTTTTTCTTGCCACCTTTTCAATGCGTACTGTTGCATGTCCTCAATCTTGTCTTTTTCATCTACAATCTCAAAACCAAGTAATGTTTCTATGATATCTTCAATTGTTGTAATGCCATCCATACCACCATATTCATCAACAACTAACGAGATGTGTTCTTTTTGGAGCAGTAGTTGTTCCCAAGCCTCAAAGAGAGTTATATTTTTTGGAAAAGTGGTAATATCACGTTTAATGTCTTTAAGTTTTAAACCAAACTGATCTTCAGCTAATTTTTCAAATACTGATTCACGGAAAATATACCCGGTTATGTTGTCCTTATTTTCTTGAAATATTGGAATTCTTGAAAAATGTAAAAATTCTTTATTTTTTAGAAATTCTTGTAAAGTCATTTCCTCATTTGCCGTTACGACAACAATTCGAGGAGTCATAACAGTTTTTATTTTCAAACCTTTTAATTTTATTAAGTTCTGAATGATTATATTTTCTTTATCCACAAATATACCCTCTTGGGTACCGATACTTGCTAATGCTGAAATTTCCTCCCTGCTAGTTGTTAAATTAGGTTTTTCTCTTGATAACATTTTTGTTAGTATAGAAGAAAGACAGACTAATGGATAAATAATAATAATCATCCCTTTAATAATTTTGGATGAGATGCCGACTAATTCCTTGTTATAGTTTGTACCTATTGTTTTTGGTATAATTTCAGTCAAAACTAAAATTAAAAGCGTAAATGTGGCAGAAACAATCCCGAAATACGCGTCTCCAAATAAAACTGTAGTTTGGGCACCGACTCCAGCCGCTCAAACGGTATGTGTCACAGTGTTCAAAGACAATATTGCCGATATGGGTTTATCAATGTCTTCTTTTAGTTTTAACATGGCACTTGCATTTTGGTCTCCAAATTCAGATTTTGATTTCAAAAATGAAATGGGGATAGATAATAAGACGGCTTCCACAATGGAACATAAAAATGAGATTAGTAGCACAACTAAAAGATAAATTAATAATAGTGTCATAGGGTTATTTAGCTTTTTTCAATTTTAATTTCAACGGCATTTTTTAAGAAATTGTCCTTGTTATTAAGATGAAATTAATGAAATATCTATCCCTTGATACTTCTGAGAGGTATGTGTATCAGTTATATAACAAAGATAAGCGATTTAAATGGTTTCGAGTTTATTAAATGAGCTCTCATTTTAAAGGTCAAAAAACAGCCACCAAAATCAACATTAGAATAAATAAATTTAATGTCAGTGGTAAACCAACCTTAAGAAAATCGCCGAATTTATATTTGCCAGGTCCAAATGCGAAGATGGTTCAAATGGAGCAATCAAGGACTTGAATAATTTAAACGGCAATTGCAAAAGTGGGAGGGTGGGCATGTAAAAGACTAATTGGCTTGGCTGATTTGGAAATTATTTTCAACAATTAAGGCTTGATGGCAATTTTCGAAAGGATTTTCAATAGTCGAATCGACTCAATTGAAATCTAAAGGAGAGAAAAAAAACAACCATAAAAAAATGTCTTTCTACTAACCTATCCCAATGGATAAAGAATGGACGGTGTACGGATAAAGCATGGATCCTGTATGAAACAAATATTTCAGGATTGATTGTAGGCTTCCCCATTGCTGTGGTTAGTGCTTTCCGCTTTGTTTTTCATAAATTTTAAAAGCAACGTAAATAATGCAAATCCAAAATATAATTATTAATATAGCAAAAAACCAATTGTTCTTTTTAATTTTTTCAGGATTAGTCTTTAATTCTTTTTTGGCATCCGATAGTACTATTTCAGGTATCAATTTAATGGAAATACTTATTAGTATTGGAACTATAATTAAATCATCAAGTAGTCCTAAAATGGGTATTAAATCAGGGATTAAATCAATTGGACTTAATAAATATCCAACTGTCAAGCCAATTAAGAGTTTTGCAATAAGAGGTGTTCGTTTATCCGAATATGCAATCCTCAAAATATGAACTTGGCTTTTTAAGATTTTTACTTTAGCCTTTAATTTGGTCAATATTTTCAAATGTGATTTTTTTTAGCATTAACCACAACCTTCATGTATAAGAATAGTTGTGGGTTTGTATGTGAAGACTTTCCGCAGGAATATCAGACGCAGCAAACGTGAAACTACCTTTGTTTTAGCATTAAAGCGCAATTGTTTCTACACGGTGTGCCTGTTGCACAACTCTGTTGATAAAGTTAATTGAATAATACATTATCGGGCGAATAAAATCATAATTTGTTTATATGCAAGGCAAAAGGACTTATCAAAAAAAGTTGTTCACCCGATTTTTACTGAGTGAATGCGTTCCCGAGCACAACTTCTACCGCAGCTCAAAAGTGTACTGGATTTAAACTACCTGCACAAAGCGACCGCACCCCCTTTTTTATATAGACTAACAACAATTTATGCGTAATCTTAAAATCCCACAACTTTTTGACTTGATCCAATTTTTGTTTAAATACAAAAAAATAAACAAATCATTATGAATTTAAGTTGCTATTTATCAATAAGTTATATGGTATTCGGTGTCACTTGGGAAGTCTTGCAAGTGACACCGAATGTGCCCCTTATAAGTTGGTGTTATTTGTGATTAATTACTATTTGTGAAAATTAAAAAACCCGATAAACGTAGTGTTTATCGGGTTTTAGTGGAATTTGATGCATTCCTTGCGGAGAAAGAGGGATTCGAACCCCCGGAGGTATGACCCTCAACAGTTTTCAAGACTGCCGCATTCGACCGCTCTGCCATTTCTCCAAGCGTCTCATCAGGTATGCCCTGAATGCGGGTGCAAATATAGAAACCTTTTTCAATTCTGTCAAATAAAATGTCACTTTTTTATTAAATTAATTTAAGCATTGAATTAATTTATGGAAATGTCCTGAAATTGCCATTCGCATCCCTTATTTTTGCTAGGATTACAAATTGGTACCCATGAGCATTATAGAAAGTTTAAAATGGCGTTACGCCACCAAAAAGTTTGATCCCTCTAAGAATCTTTCCGCTGAAAAGCTGCACATCCTTAAGGAGGCCTTTAACTTAACGGCAACTTCATTTGGCTTGCAAACCATTTCTTTGGTTATTATTGAGAATAAAACCTTACGAAACCAATTATTGGAAGCCGCATATAATCAGCGTCAAGTAGTGGATGCATCCCATTTATTGATTTTTTGTATTAATGACACCATTAATGAAGAACATGTGGATGATTTGTATGATAACATTATTCATTTAAGACAAACTCCAGAAACTATTTTGGAGCCTTACCGAAACGATCTGAAGTTGATGATGCAAAACATGTCGCAGGAAGAACAACAGGAGTGGTCCATCAAACAGGTTTATATTGCCATTGGTAACCTCATGACGGTCTGTGCGGTGGAGCGTATAGATTCGTGTCCGATGGAGGGTTTTGATAGAACGCAATTTGATGCTATTTTAAATCTCAAGGACAAAGGACTTAAATCTGTTTTGTTATTGCCAGTAGGGTATAGAGCAGAAGATGATATGTTTTCAGGATTTAAAAAAGTGCGAAAAAAGTTGCATGATGCAGTTTTGGAAATCTAAAACTTAATTGCTTTTGACTCCAGTTTTATAAATGTTAAATTTGTTTTTATTTAAAAATTTCGATTGATATGCCAGGATTTGAATTATTTGGAAGTGCCGAACGTAAAGAGGTCAATGATGTATTGGATAGCGGCGTGTTGATGCGTTATGGCTTTGATGGCATGCGCAACGGCCACTGGAAGGCCAAAGAACTCGAGGTTGAATTACAATCGGCCTTCAAAGCCAATCATGTGCAATTGGTGTCCAGCGGAACGGCGGCAGTTTCTGTAGCCCTAGCTGCGGCAGGAATTGGCGCAGGAGACGAAGTTATTATGCCGTCCTTTACATTTGTGGCAAGTTTTGAAGCCATTATGATGATGGGTGCAACACCAGTTTTAGTGGATATCGATGATACTTTGACCTTAGACCCTAAGGCGGTTGAGAATGCGATTTCGTCTAAAACAAAAGCCATTATGATCGTGCATATGTGCGGTAGTATGGGCGATATAGATGCGCTACAAGCCATTTGTGATGTTCATAACCTAATTCTTATTGAAGATGCCTGCCAAGCCATTGGTGCCACCTATAAAGGACAGCCTTTGGGAAGTATTGGTCATTTGGGCTGTTTTTCATTTGATTTTGTAAAAACAATTACTTGTGGCGAAGGTGGAGCCGTGGTAACTAATAATGAGCAATACTATATTAATTCAGATCATTATTCTGATCATGGTCATGACCATCAAGGCACTGATAGGGGCGCAGAAGGTCATCCATTTATGGGCTATAATTTTAGAATTTCAGAACTGCATGCCGCGGTGGGATTAGCACAGGTACGACGTTTGCCAGATTTTTTGGCCATTCAAAAGAAGAATTATACAATCCTGAGAGAAGCGTTGGCTTTAATTCCAGAAGTTACGTTTAGAACGGTTCCTGAGGGCGGTGAAGAAAACTACGGATTTTTAAACTTTTTCCTTCCCGATTTGGAAATTGCCAGAAAGGCTTCACAAAACTTGAAAGCTGCCGGTGTTGATGGCTGTTTTCACTATTTTGACAATAATTGGCATTATGTCCGAAAGTGGGATCATTTAAAAGATGTAAAGAGCTTATTTCCGATTTCTGCGGAAGTGAAAGCAGGATTAAAATATCTACAAACAAAAACCTTTGCCCAATCTGATCACTTTATTGGACGAAATATCTCGTGCCTGATCAAATTATCCTGGACAGAAGAAGAAGTCAAAGCACGCGCTTTAAAGATGGTTGAAGCTATCAAGATGAGTTTGTAGTTGATTAAGGTTTAGCTGAAAAATCTATTTATAATCACGTAACCATAGTATTAAACATAAAAAAGGATTCAGAACTAAATTGGTTCTGAATCCTTTTTCTATTTAGTTAAGATTTACTACTGTTCTCTACAAACTATTTTATACCCTCTAAAAGTGGTCTTGATTCTTGATTCTAAAAGCGAAGCGGTCTTAATTCTATGTCAACAATTAATAACTCACATAATCCAAAATCTCCAAACCATAGCCAATAATCCCGACACGTTTGGTGTGTTCACTATTGGACATCAACAATAATTTGTGAATGTTAAGGTCGTGCAGAATTTGTGCGCCAATTCCAAAATCTCTGTTGTCCATAGCAATGCTTGGTGCTTTGATGACATCAGTATGATTCTGTTCTTGTTTTAATGTTTTTAATCTATTCAATAAATCGGTAGATTGATTTTGCTGATTGATAAAAAGGATTGCGCCCTTGCCGTCATCATTGATCAGCTTGAACATATCGTCCAATTTCTTATCGGCGTTATTGGTCAAAGTACCTAGAATATCATTATTAACCAAGGTAGAGTTCACTCTGGTCAAAACAGGCTCATTGGTTTTCCAAGCACCTTTGGTCAGTGCAATATGAACTTGATCATTGGTGGTTTGTTGGTAGGCTCTCAATCTGAATTTGCCAAAACGAGTTACAATTTCGAAATCTTCTTTCTTTTCAATTAAAGAGTCGTGCTGCATTCTATAAGCTACTAAATCTTCTATCGAAACAATTTTCACGTCAAATTTCTCTGCAACCTTCATGAGTTCCGGTAATCGTGCCATCGTGCCATCATCATTCATGATTTCTACAATCACCCCTGCTGGTTGTAGGCCGGCCAAACGTGCAAAATCTATAGCTGCTTCCGTATGTCCTGTACGTCTTAACACGCCACCTTCTTTAGCAACTAAAGGAAAAATATGTCCTGGTCGTCCTAATTCAAAAGATTTGGTATCAGGATCAATAAGGGCTTTCACTGTTTTTGCCCGATCACTAGCTGAAATACCAGTCGTCACTCCATTCCCACGTAAATCCACCGATACCGTAAAAGCGGTCTCCATCGGATCGGTGTTA
>NZ_JBDSLS010000123.1:0-8188 GCF_039916245.1 Gelidibacter sp. | reverse complement strand
CCGCCATTTGCGGCTTATTTATTCCGCAAAAGAAGCATTAAAAAAGTTACTGGTAATCTGATTCAAGGGCTGCTGATAATTCTGGGCATTACAGCCATCATTTTTGGATATTGGTTGGGCCTTATTTTAATTGGATTTGGCATCACCGGTTTATTGAAGGACGAGAAGATTGCTTCCAAGATTTCAGACAAAATCACCCTATCCGACAAGCGTGCCAATACCATAAACATATTCATTGCTGCGTTTGCAGTGGTCTTCCTGTTGGCGGAATTCTGGCGTCCGCTTGGCGTAGATAAGAGCATCTTTTGGAACCTGTTATTCGTGGGCCTGATCTGTTTTGGACTATTAGGAAGCTTCTGGTTGTTTCAACATTACTATACGCGAATTCTGCGCTGGGCCTTACGGAATAAGCTATTATTTTTATCGCTACCAACGCTTATCGTTGTATGTGGGGTCTTGATTTGGCAGAATACGGGTAAGGAATTTATGCCATCCTTAAATGAAGGATCCTTTTTATTGATGCCGACCTCGATGCCGCATTCGGGCGTGGAAGAGAATAAACGCATATTGCAACAATTGGATATGGCAGTAGCCAGTATTCCAGAGATTAAAACAGTGGTCGGGAAGGCAGGACGTACCGAATCTGCGCTCGATCCAGCGCCTTTATCGATGTATGAAAATATCATTAATTATAAGTCGGAATACGCACTTAATGAAGATGGCAAGCGCCAACGATTTAAAGTGAATAAAGATGGGTTATTTGTTTTGAAAGATGGTAGCCTGGTTGTTAATCCAAATACGAAAGCAGCTAAGGAAAATCAAAATTCAGAAACTACAGATACCTTTTTTGTATCCGACCAAGATCTTATTCCTGATAATGATGGCGAATTTTATAGAAACTGGCGACCGGAAATAAAATCGCCAGATGATATTTGGAATGAAATAGTGCGGGTGACTAAACTTCCAGGAGTGACTTCCGCGCCTAAATTGCAACCTATCGAAACCCGTTTGGTCATGTTGCAAACTGGAATGCGAGCCCCGATGGGAATTAAGGTCAAAGGTCAAGATTTGCGCGAAATTGAAGCTTTTGGGATTGAACTGGAAGAAATTTTAAAGCACGCCGAAGGTGTGAAAGTATCGGCCGTTTTTGCCGATCGTATTGTCGGAAAGCCTTATCTACTCATAGATATTAAACGCGATCGTCTGGCGAGATATGGTGTGACCATTGGCGAAGTTCAGGAAATTCTACAGGTTGCAGTTGGTGGCATGCCATTGACGCAAACGGTGGAAGGAAGAGAGCGTTATGGTGTCCGTGTCCGATATCCACGAGAGTTACGTGCGGATCCCGAAGATCTAAAAAATATTTATGTGCCCGTAGAAAAGGGCAAGCCGGTGCCCTTGGGGGAACTTGTAGATATCCGTTACGAGCAAGGGCCATTGATGATTAATAGTGAGGATACCTTTTTGATAGGACACGTTTTATTTGACAAACTTGACGGTTATGCCGAAGTCAATGTCGTTGAAAATGCCCAGGCCTTGATCAAGGATAAAATAGACAATGGTGAGCTGACGGTTCCCAAAGGCATCAGTTATCAGTTTACGGGAACTTATGAAAACCAGTTACGGGCAGAAAAAACACTTTCTGTGATCGTGCCAATGGCCTTGGTGGTCATTTTCTTGATCCTTTATTTCCAATTCCGTTCGGTTGCAACCTCGTTAATGGTGTTTTCTGGGATTGCCGTAGCGTTTGCCGGTGGCTTTTTGATGATTTGGTTTTATGGTCAGGATTGGTTTTTGAACTTTAACTTTTTTGGAGAAAACTTACGAGAGATGTTCCAAATGCACACCATCAATTTAAGTGTTGCCGTCTGGGTTGGATTTATTGCGCTCTTCGGGATTGCTACGGATGATGGTGTGGTAATGGCCACGTATCTTACCCAAACTTTTGATAAAAACGAGCCAGATAATGTGGCCGAAATACGTTCGTCAATTGTCGAGGCAGGAATGAAACGGATCCGTCCATGTTTGATGACCACCGCCACGACCATGTTGGCATTATTACCAGTTTTAACCTCTACAGGACGTGGGAGTGATATTATGATTCCTATGGCCATTCCAAGTTTTGGTGGGATGCTTATCGCATTGATCACCTTATTTGTAGTGCCAGTATTATTTAGCTGGAGAGCTGAAGTTAAACTTAAAAGAGCAAAAAAATGAAATACATTAAATCACATATTAAAGCCCTCCTAATGCTTAGTACCTTGAGCTTTGTTCTTACAGTTCAAAGCCAAGATTTGCAGAGCCTCATTGACGAAGCATTAACTAATAACCCTGAAATTCAAAAGTTTGATTTTCAGTATCAGATTGCTTCTGAAAAAGTAAATGAAGCCAACAGTTTGCCCAATACCGAATTTAACCTTGGAGTAATGGCTATAATGCCGGAAATGGATATGCCGATGGAACTTTTTAGGGCATCCGTTATGCAAATGTTGCCTTGGTTTGGAACGATAACGGCGCGGGAAAACTATGCGTCCTCCATGGCCGATGCCCAATATGTTGAAGTGACTATCGCCAAACGAAAATTGGCACTTTCCATCTCCGAGTTTTATTATCAGCTTTATGAAATTAGAGCGAAACAAATCTTTCTTGATAAAAACATAGCGCTATTACAGTCCTATGAACGTTTGGCGCTTAATTCTGTAGAAGTTGGAAAGGCGTCGGCCGTGGATGTCTTACGACTGCAGATGCGGCAAAATGAACTTATTCAGGAAAAAGAGATTCTAATTCAGCAAAACAAAGGCATTCAGGCAGCCATGAACAGTTTGCTGAACCGGGGTTATGATAAAGATGTGTCTGTAGCTTCTATTCTGGAAATCCCAGCAGACGATAATTTTCAAAGCTACGATGCCTTGTCATTAAACCCAGAATTGCTCAAATACGACAAACTGTATGAATCTATTGAACAGTCTGAGGTATTGAATCAGAAAGAAAGTAGCCCGATGGTAGGTTTTGGAGTGGAGTATATTAAGCAAGATAATAGCCCCATGATTACCAGTTCCTATAAAGATATGGTAATGCCAATGGTGTCGCTTTCGATTCCCATTTTCAACAAAAAATTCCGTTCTCAAACCAGACAAAACGACTTGCGTAAGCAGGAAATACTATCTGAAAAGGACGAACGCTTAAACATGCTGACTTCTGAATTATCAAAAGCAATTTCCCAACGCAATCAGGCACGAATTAAATTTAACACCCAAGTAAAGAATCTGAAACAAGCGGAAGATGCGGAAGACATCTTGATCAAGAATTATGAGACCGGAACCATTGATTTTAGAGATGTATTGGATATTCAGGAGCTACAGTTAAAATTTCAAATGGGACAAATTGAAACCACGCAACTTTATTATATGCAATCGGCACTTATTAACTATTTGGCGAATTAAAAGTTTATTTAGATGGGTTAATATATTAGGAATACTTGAAGTAGATTTAATAAAAAACTGAAAATGAGAACTGTAAAACACATGTTGATACTTGTTTTATTGGGATGCCAAACCATTTTGGGTCAGAATAATTATGAGCAGTCCAACGAAGGAAATAATAAAAATCTACCCGTTCACGAATACACATTGACGATTAAGGAAGAAATGGTTAACAAAGCAGGAAAAGAAGTCAAAGGAATGACCATTAACGGCACGATTCCAGGGCCCACTTTGGAATTTACCGAAGGCGAATATGCGGTTATTTATGTGAAAAATGAGATGGATGTGGAGACTTCTATACACTGGCACGGCATTCTGTTACCTAATTTTTTTGATGGTGTCCCTTATTTAACCACGCCACCAATAAAACCAGGAACAACGTTCAAGTATGAATTTCCTATTAGGCAATCAGGTACGTATTGGTATCACTCCCATACCATGCTCCAAGAGCAAAGTGGTGTTTTTGGATCCCTATTAATACGTCCTAAAGAGAAAACACTGGAGTATGATCACGATTTGGTTTTGATGTTATCCGATTGGACGAACGAAAATCCGCACAGTGTTATGCGTAACTTAAAGCGTGGCAACGAATGGTACCAAATGAAAAAGGGTACGGCAACTCCCTTAAATAAGGTCATTGCACGTGGTGCTTTGGGAGCACAAATCGATTTTTGGCGACAACGAATGGGCGGTGCTGATATCGCAGATGTGTATTATCCTGCATTCTTGATTAATGGAGAGCAATCTATGGAATATCCCAATTTTAAACCTGGGGAAAAAGTGCGTTTACGTATTATAAACGGTTCTGCTTCCTCACAATTTTGGATGACCTTTGGTGGTAAACCGCCTTTGTTGGTGTCTGCCGATGGAAAAGATGTGATTCCGGTTGAACACACTAAAACCTTTATCGCTACGGCTGAAACCTATGACTTTATCATCACTATTCCTCAAAATGGAAAAGTTGAGTTACGAGCCATGGTACAAGACGGTTCTGGAACGACCACAGCTTATTTCGGCAAAGGCGAAACACTTCCTGCTGAAGTTATTCCGAAACCTGACAAAATAAAAATGATGCAACAAATGGCCAAAATGGATATGAAAATGGGTGCACATGCCTTAAAATTTCAACCCAAAAAAGATGAGCGTTACAAGATGAAGGAAGAATATGGAATGCAGATGGACGACATGAAGATGGATGACATGAAAGGCATGCACATGAATGATGGAGAAATGAAAATGCCTAAGGATTCTGTAA
The DNA here is from genome assembly GCF_039916245.1 of Gelidibacter sp. Classification (GTDB taxonomy): domain Bacteria; phylum Bacteroidota; class Bacteroidia; order Flavobacteriales; family Flavobacteriaceae; genus Gelidibacter. The sequence continues at coordinate 3,451 of NZ_JBDSLS010000123.1, read as the reverse complement.
TGAATGATAAAATGGATCACTCTAAAATGGATCATTCTAAAATGGACATGAAGAAGGACACGATGAAAATGGATCACTCTGAAATGGATATGAAGAAAGATTCAAAAGTGAATATGGATCATATGCATATGGACGGAATGAACATGTTTTCCGAATATAATTACGATTATCTTAAATCGCCACAAAAAACGGCTTATGATAAAAATCTTCCCGTAAAGGAAATCCTATTGAATCTTACCGGAAATATGCAACGCTATATTTGGAGTATCAACGGCGTCCCCTTGAGCGAAGCTGATAAGATCGAAATAAAAGGTGGCGAAGTGACCCGAATGACGTTCAATAATTTGACGATGATGCATCATCCAATGCACCTTCATGGTCACTTTTTTCGAGTTATCAATGAAAATGGTGATTATTCCCCATTAAAACATACGGTTAACGTTCCACCTATGGAACAAATAACCATAGAATTCAGCGGCAACGAGGGCGATGAATATGGCGATTGGTTTTTTCATTGTCATATTCTCTACCATATGATGAGCGGAATGGCGCGGGTGGTCAGTTATGATACGCCTCGCGACCCACGAATGGCAAAGTTTCCAGTTAAAAACTTGCTTAATGAAGCCGATCGGTTTTATGTGTGGTCGATGGCGGATGTGGCATCCCATATGGCAGCGTTTAATTTGGTGGCTTCTAATCTCCGAAATCAATTTAATATTTCCGCAGAATATGGTTGGAACCAAAACTTAGAAGCAGAAGTCTCATACGAACGCTACCTACATGATTATTTCAGGGTGTTTGGTGGTGTTAATGTGGAAAATGAAATGCACGATAACTTGGATGAACTTTCTGTCACAGCTGTTGCTGGAATTCGATTTCTAACACCCTATTTATTCAATTTGGATGTTCGAATGGATAGCAAATTGCGACCACAAATCAGTTTGAGTCGTGAAATAATGATCTTTCCAAGAACAGCCATTTTTGGAAGCTATGAATATCAAGCAGATTTTGGTTGGGTGGACTCTCTTCCATTTGGAAGTAATTATGCTAATGAGGTAGTTTGGAATGCAGGTGTCGAATATTTTTTATCCCGAGACTTTTCACTGATGGCCAGCTATGACAACCGTTTTGGAGCGGGTGGTGGATTATCTATACGATTTTAATAGCAAGTAACAATTTTATATAAACCAGTAATAATTTAAATCAAAATGACAATCAAAATGAGAAATTTAAGAGTAACAACAACAATTATGGCAATGGCTTTTGTAGGCCTAACAACAATGTCCTGTAAAGACGGCAAGAAGGAAGACTCAAGTGTCACAACGGACTCTGAAGTGAGTCAAGAGCAAGCAAGTGCCTCTACGTCTGATGTACAAAATCCTGAATCCCAACAAGTAGTGGCTGATTATATGGCGCTTAAAGATGCTTTAGTTGCAACCGATGAAAAGGCTGCTGTCGATGCTGGAAAGAAACTTGAAAGTACGTTAAAAAGTTTTAAATTAGATAGCTATACATCTGACGAGCAAAAAGAGCTGCAAGAGATTGTTGAATCAGCAACAGAGCATGCTGAGCATATTGGCAGAAGTGACATGGCCCACCAACGTGAGCATTTTCAGATGCTAACTAAGGATGTTACAGATATGGTGGCTATTACCGGGACAGCTAGTACGCTTTACCAGCAATTTTGCCCAATGTATGGTGAAGGTGGTGCTTGGTTGAGTATGGAAAAGGAAATAAGAAATCCTTATTTCGGTAGCAAGATGATGAAATGTGGTGAAGTACAAAAAGAGATTAACTAGTACAATTATAGACTGATTGACTTAAGACATAAGACTAAGTGAAAGAAATTCAAAAGTCTTATGTCCTAAGGTCAATAAGAGAGGTGACTTATGAAATTTTTAAAACCCGTCGTGATAATTTTATTGGTTGTTTTTGTGGGGATCCAGTTTGTGCCTACAGAGCGAAACCAAACTGATGCTGTATTTGAAACCGATTTTTTGTTAGTGAACAATACTCCAAAAAATGTTGCAGTCATTTTACAGACATCTTGTTATGATTGTCATAGTAATAATACAGTATATCCTTGGTATAATAAAATTCAACCAGCGGCTTGGTTTTTAGAAGATCATATAACGGAAGGGAAAAAAGAATTAAATTTCAGTGAATGGGACACGTATTCAAATCGTAGAAAAAACAGCAAGCTAAAATCTATCATGAGCCAAATTAGAAATGATGAGATGCCTCTTTTTACTTACACATTGATTCATAGGGATGCCATTTTATCAGATGTTGAAAAGCAGAGTATAATTGAATATATGAAAAGCGTTCAGGACAGCTTATAAATAAGTAGAGTACGGAGGAATGATTTTTCGAAAATGTAGGGGTTTTACTCCGTAGTTTTTTTCATATTTATAGGAACTTTAAGAATCAAAAATTTAAACAAATGACTCATACATATAGCATATCGGGAATGACTTGCAATGGCTGCAGAAGCCATGTGGAAAAAACACTTTCCAATATAGAAGGGGTAATAAGTGCCTCGGTTAATTTAGAGAAAAAAGAGGCGACCATCGAAATGGATAAGCATATTCCACTCGAAAAGCTTCAAAAAGTATTAAAAGATGATGGTGGGAAGTATAGCATCGATAATCTAGGCGATCAACCGCATCTTTCCGATACTATGAGACACAGCTATAGCATATCGGGAATGACCTGCAATGGTTGCAGAAGCCATGTGGAAAAAACACTTTCCAATATAGAAGGGGTAATAAGTGCTTCGGTTAATTTAGAGAAAAAAGAGGCGACCATCGAAATGGAGAAGCTTATTCCACTCGAAAAGTTTCAAAAGGTTTTAAAGGATGAAGGGGGGAAATATAGTATTCATAATTTGGGAGAGGATTTTAAATTGAAAGATACGGATGAGGAGATTCCTGCCTCCGCAGGAATTATGACACACACTTACAGCATATCGGGAATGACCTGCAATGGTTGCAGAAGCCATGTGGAAAAAACACTTTCCAATATTGAAGGTGTAAATAATGCCACCGTCAATTTAGAGAAAAAAGAAGCGACCATCGAAATGGAGAACCATATCCCTCTCGAAAAGTTTCAAAAGGTTTTAAAAGACGATGGTGGGACGTATAGCATCTATAATTTGGGAGAAGCGCCTGCTCCTTCTGAAATTAAGAAGGAAAAACTTCCCAAAGGTGTCGGTACTGGCGTCTTTTATTGCCCTATGCATTGCGAAGGTGATAAAACCTACGACAAGGCAGGAGATTGTCCTGTATGCGGAATGGATTTGGTCGAAGAGCAAAACTTATCAGTTATAACCACTGAGCAATGGACCTGTCCGATGCACCCTGAGGTTGTACAAGATGAAGCAGGTTCTTGCCCCATATGTGGAATGGATTTAGTTCCGAAGCAACCCGATCTTTCGTCAGAGGAGAAAACT
>NZ_JBDSLS010000122.1:0-7794 GCF_039916245.1 Gelidibacter sp. | reverse complement strand
CGGCATTTAGTGATGTCAAATATGTGGAACCGTTAATTGGAAAAGATACGATTAACACGCTACCCATGGATACCATCGACGCCTTTCGTGATCATGGGAAAGTCACCGAAACTATAACTCAAGACATCGATCACGCCCATAAAGTAATGAATGACTTAAAGGACGGTGGGATTAATATTGATGATATAACCAAAAAACTGGAAGACGAAGGGATCATGAAGTTCAAAGATGCTTACGATAAATTATTAAAAAGCATTGACAGTCAGAAGTACAAAAAAAGGTTAGAGAAATGACCGATGTTGAGGTTTCGAAAATAAAAGTCGTGTTCATGGACATTGGCGGCGTATTGCTGACCAATGGCTGGGGACATGAATCGCGTCAAAAAGCGGCGAAAGTTTTTGACTTTGACTTTGATGAAATGGATTTCCTACACGATTTCATCTACAATGTATTTGAAATTGGAAGTATTTCGCTTGACGACTACCTCGATACAGTCGTATTTCATTGTCCGCGTAATTTTACCAAAGCGGCTTTCAAAGAGTTTATGTATGCAGAATCTGTAGAATTACCCGAGCTATTGGCTTGGTTAAAGAATTGGAAAAAACATACAGATCTACCTGTGTTTGCCCTCAGCAATGAAGGTCGAGAGCTCAATGGTTATCGAATTAAAAAATTTAAGCTTCACGAATTATTTGACGGATTCTTCTCTTCTTGTTATGTGGGGTATCGTAAACCCGATCCAAGAATTTTTAAAACCGCTATGGAAATCGTACAAGTGAAACCCGAAGAATGTTTGTATTTCGATGACAGACCCATGTTGGTCAAAGCAGCTAAAAACCTGGGAATTAACAGTATTCAACATCAGAAATTTGAAATCACGTCAAAAATCCTCGAAAATTTTTCACGAAAATAAAAACATTATGGAACGAGCACGCCAAAAACTATAACACTCATGGGAATGATTAATAGCGAACAGCATGCATGTGGTGAGCGAAGTCGAACTATGATCATTGAAAAAAATAAAAATAAACACATGAAAAAAGAAAATACAACTCAAAGTGCATTTGGAATGATTGGTCTTGGCACTATGGGCTCCAATCTTTTACAAAATATCGCCGATCAAGGATACGATTGCGCTGGATACGATAATGATACCAGTAAGGTAGATAGTCTCAATAATCTGAATCGTGATAATATTCACGGTTTTTCAGACATCAACGAATTTGTGAAAAGCCTGAAAAGCCCAAAAACGGTGATGCTCCTAGTTCCTGCCGGCAAAATCGTGGATACCGTAATAGAAGAATTACTCAAAGTAATGGATCAAGGAGATATCATAATCGACGGTGGAAATTCACATTTTACAGATACCGAACGTCGCTATACCGATTTGGAAAAAAAAGGATTCCACTTCATCGGAATGGGTGTTTCCGGTGGCGAAGAAGGCGCACGAAAAGGCCCAAGTATGATGCCTGGCGGCGATAAAAAAGCCTACGAAACAATAAAGCCTATTCTTGAAAAAATAGCGGCACATGTTAATGGCGAACCTACAGTGGCCTATATGGGCGATCGCTCAGCAGGTCATTTTGTAAAAATGGTCCACAATGGGATTGAATACGCTTTAATGCAATTGATATCAGAAACCTATGAGGTTTTAAAAAATGGACTTCATATGGATAACGACAACATTCACACCATTTTTGAAAAATGGAACGAAGGTCGATTGCAATCTTATCTTATAGAAATTACCCGCGATATTTTTGCCTACAAAAAAAAGGGCACCGACACGCTCCTGCTCGATGACATCAAAGATGAAGCCAAAGCAAAAGGCACAGGTATGTGGACCTCACAAGCGGCTATGGACTTAAACCTTCCCATACCAATAATAGATATTGCCGTGTCCATGCGTGATCTTTCTAAATATAAGGATTTACGCACGAAAGCTGCAACCTTATATCCTGACTCAACTGAAATGCAATATCATGATAAAAATGATGAACATGTAACCAAACTTGAACACGGTTTTTATTTCGCAATGGTTTCTGCTTATGCACAGGGAATGCACTTGTTATACCGTGCGAATGAAGAATTTAATTACAATCTCAATCTTGATTTAATTGCAAAAATATGGCGAGGTGGCTGCATCATCCGTTCAGAGTTTCTGGAAGATATTTATGCTGCATATAAAAAGGATTCGGAATTAAAACATTTGTTTTTGAATGATACTGTTCAACGGAATCTTGCTGCAAGTTTACCTGGTATCCGATCTGTCGTTTCAAACGCTGCCCTTCATGGGATTGCAACTCCAGCTTTCTCAGTGGCATTAAGCTATTTTGATAATTTCCGAAGTGAAGAAATGCCCGCAAACCTCATCCAGGCACAACGTGACTTTTTCGGCTCACATACTTACGAACTCAAAGGAAAAGAAGGCACTTTTCATACGGAATGGGAAAAACCGACCAGTTAAGGATAAACCGTTTTATCAAGTCAAAGATTCAAAAAATTAAAAACCATGGTAAAGACATCAAGTAAAAAAGCAAACCCTACCATTTTTCTCATTTTTGGAGGAACGGGAGACCTGACCAACCGAAAAATAATGCCTGCCCTTTATAATCTTTTTTTAGATAATTGGTTACCCGAAAACTTCGCCATTATAGGCTCCTCGTCAACCGCAATGAGCGACGAAAAATACATAAGTGAATTATTGAACGCAGTGAACCAGTTTTCCAGAAGCGGCAAGCCAAAAAAAGAAGACTGGGCCAGTTTCTCATCACATATTACTTTTCAGTCTGCCGATATTACAGATGCTGCTGCATTTAAACCGTTTGGCGCATTGATTGAAAAATACAAAAAGGAATGGAATGAGCCGCCTTCCATAATTTATTACTGCGCCGTGGCACCTCGTTTTTTCAGCATCATTGCGGAGAATATTTCCAAAGCAAAACTTGAAAACGATCCCAAAACGACTCGAATTATTGTAGAAAAACCTTTTGGTAATGACCTGGAATCGGCCAAAGAACTGAACAAGAAATTATTAAGTTTATTTGACGAAACACAGATTTATCGCATCGATCATTATTTAGGCAAGGAAGTGGTTCAAAACGTCATGGCTTTACGATTTGCAAATGCGATAATGGAACCGCTCTGGAACCGAAATCATGTAGAACACGTTCAGATTTCGGTAACGGAACAAATTGGCGTGGGCACTCGAGGTAAATATTTTGAAAGTGCCGGGGTATTGCGCGACATGATTCAAAACCACCTCTTGCAGTTGCTCTGTATCATTGCCATGGAACCGCCGATCAACTTTGATGCCGACGAAGTGCGCGACCGAAAAGTAGATGTGCTCAAAGCCATGCGGAAAATTGTACCGAGAAAAGTCGACGTCATGTCCGCACGAGGTCAGTACAGCTCTGGATGGATTGAAGGAAAAGAGGTTGTGGGATATCGTGAAGAAAAAAATGTTGACCCAGATTCGAATACCGATACTTATGCGGCGCTAAAACTTTATGTGGATAATTGGCGTTGGCAGGGCGTTCCGTTTTATTTGCGAACAGGGAAACGACTTTCCAAAACTGCTTCGATCATTACCCTTCAATTTAAAGAGGTGCCACACAATATTTTTATTACTGAAGAATCAGGCACGCCAAAGCAAAATCGGTTGGTTATTAGCATTCAACCCGATATGGCCATTCGGTTTCAATTACAGAGTAAAATACCTGGACTCGAAATGACTTTAAACACGGTAGATATCGTTTTTGATTATTTCGGAAATAAAAAAACCGATTCGCCCGAAGCCTACGAAACTCTTTTATTAGATGCTATCACAGGCGATCAAACCCTGTTTATGCGTGCGGATCAGGTAGAGGCTGCTTGGGAATTGATTACGCCAGTTCTCAATTATTGGGAGAAAAATAAGGCTACCGACTTCCCCAATTATTCAGCGGACTCATGGGGCCCCGAAAATGCTGAAGCCCTTATTGCCAAAGATGGCTATCATTGGTTTAATCTACCCGAAAAAAACAAGAAAGGATAATGAAAAATTTGGAAATATACCAAGACACTGGTGATTTGATAAAAGCTTTGGCGAAAGTCATTTGCGAAACTTCACAAGAAGCAATTGATGCCCGAGGACAATTTAATTTTGTACTTTCTGGTGGCAGTTCTCCAAAAAAACTATATGAACTATTGGCCTCCAAACCCTATCAAAAAAAAATTGATTGGGATAACACCTATTTTTTCTTTGGCGACGAACGTTACGTTTCCGCAGATGATAAACAAAGAAATTCCATAATGGCCGAAGAGACTTTATTCAAGCCTTTAAAAGTTGAAGAATCTCATATTTTTAAAGTGGATACCACTTGTTCCCCGGAGGATGCGGCCCAAAGATATGCGAAATCCATAGCCACACATTTTCAGAAGAAACCGGTCGTATTCGATTTTATTCTTTTGGGTCTTGGCGATAATGCACATACCGCTTCCCTCTTTCCAAATACTGCGGTATTGGAAGAAACCGAGGCCACCATCAAATCCGTATTTGTAAAAGAAGTGCACATGTACCGAATTACGATGACTGCCCCATTAATCAATCAAGCCAGGCACATTGCCTTCTTGGTTTTTGGAGAAGGAAAAGCTGAAGCCGTTTACCACGTTCTACACAATAACGGAAACTCACCATTGGAATATCCCGCAAAACTTATTCATCCTAAAAAGGGATGTTTATATTGGTTTTTAGACACAAATGCCTTTACGGTCATAGAACAAAAAGACAACGAAATAATCTTTAAAAAAATTTAGATATGTTCCCCAAAATAAATCCCACAAAAACAGCGGCCTGGAAAGCATTAATCGCACACCATATCGAAATGAAAAAAGTTCAGATGAAAGATCTGTTTGAACAGGATTCGAATCGATTTGAAAGGATGTCCATCCAATTTGATAACATCCTTTTTGACTATTCCAAAAATATCATTACAGAAGAAACCTTAGAAAAGCTCTTGAAATTGACAGATGACTGTAAATTAAAAACCGCACGAGAAGCGATGTTTGCCGGAGAAAAGATCAATGAAACCGAAGATCGCGCAGTTATGCATACGGCTTTACGAAGTTTTTCTGATCAACCGATTACCATTGATGGCGAAGATATTATGCCTGAAATTCGCGAAACCCGTCAAAAGATGAAATCTTTTTGCAAAAAGATTCACAGTGGCGAATGGAAAGGCTTTAGCGGAAAAAAAATCAAGAACATCGTCAACATAGGAATTGGTGGAAGCGATCTTGGTCCTGTAATGGTTACTGAAGCATTGCGACCGTATTGGATGGAAGACATTCAGGCGTATTTCGTATCCAATGTCGATGGCACTCAAATCGTCGAAACACTAAATAACTTGGATCCTGAAGAAACGCTTTTTACCATTGCCTCTAAAACCTTTACCACTCAAGAAACCATGACCAATGCTCATACCGCGCGCGATTGGCTTTTGAAATCGGCTAAGGATGAAAAACAGGTTGCCAAACATTTTGTAGCGCTTTCGACTAATGAAAAAGGTGTAACAGACTTTGGAATTGATCCAGAAAACATGTTTGTGTTCTGGGATTGGGTTGGTGGTCGTTATAGCCTTTGGAGCAGTATCGGACTTTCCATCGCACTCACAATTGGTTATGATAATTTTGAAAATTTACTCAAAGGTGCTGAGTCCACAGATAAGCATTTCAGAACGACCGATTTTAAGGAAAACATTCCGGTAATCATGGCACTTGTTGGCATTTGGTACACCAATTTCTTCGGATCAGAAACTGAAGCCATTTTGCCTTATGACCAATATATGCACCGATTTCCTGCTTATTTTCAACAAGGCAATATGGAAAGCAACGGCAAACATACCGACCGCAACGGACTTGATGTCACTTACAGTACAGGCCCAGTTGTTTGGGGCGAACCCGGAACCAACGGCCAACACGCCTTTTATCAGCTTATCCACCAAGGCACACATTTGATTCCTTGCGATTTTATTGCGCCGGCCATCAGCCATAATCCTATTGGAAAGCACCATCCTATCTTGGTTTCTAATTTTTTCGCTCAGACCGAAGCTTTGATGAATGGAAAAAATGCTGACCAAGTAGCCGAGGAACTCAAAAAAGAAAAAATGGATAAAGTGACGATGGAAAATCTGATTCCGTTTAAGGTTTTCACAGGTAACAAGCCTACGAATTCATTTTTACTCAAAGAAATTACACCGTTTTCATTAGGAGCACTTACGGCACTATATGAGCATAAAATATTCGTACAAGGCGTTATTTGGAATATTTTCAGTTTTGATCAATGGGGCGTAGAACTCGGGAAACAATTGGCTCAAAAAGTACAACCTCAACTTGATAATCAAGATAAAATCACGTCGCATGATGGGTCGACCAATGGATTAATTAATGCTTATAAAAAGTGGCGGGTGTAAATTTTTGAGGAAATACATTGAAACATTAAGAAAAAAATTAAGGAATTGAGGACATTAAGAGCTTAGTTAAAACAACAGAACTTAATCTTCTTAATACCTTAATGATCTTAATGATTCAAAAAACTTAATAGTTAAGAAAAAAATAACCATGAAGAAAGAAATTGAGGACATTAAGGCTTTAGTTAAACACAACTTAATTTTCTTAATACCTTAATCATCTTAATGGTTAAAAAAACCTAAAAGTTCACTAAACAATGTCAGTTTTCCGGCAATTCATCAGGAATTATCATTTTTGCAACTCCAATTCGGTCGTCGGCCATTCCGTAGTACACGTCAATTCTATTGGGTTTTCCAATATCATCACGACGATCTGTACCTGTTGGAAATACCACATCGCCAACAGTACCAATGGTCTCTGCGTCTAATTCTGGAGTCAAAATTGGTTCAGTAGAACGGTAAAGTATTTTTTGTGGTTCTTTTTCAGATAAGATCATTACTCCTGCAGAATAGGTATATTTTGGGGCGTCTTTGGTACATTCATCATGCTTCTTAACGCCGTGATAAATCAATAACCATCCATGCTTTGTCAAAACAGGTGGAGCGCCACCACCTATTTTCAATTTTTCCCATGGGTAAACTGGGTGTGCAAGACAATGATGTGAAGTGAATTTCGCATTTTCCAAAGAGGTGTTTTTTCCTTCTTTTAAGTTAAAATAGGAAATCCAGATACTTTCTTTGTGTTTATCTATATCCCGATCTTCTTCAAGTTTAACCGTTTGTTCAGGAATAGAATCCGGAAAAAGAGGACGATGCAACATGGCGATAGAATTGTGATTATGCGGACTCGGAAGATTAATTGGAAAAAAACTGGCATCTTTATCATCCACATTGTTAAAATCGAGAGGTTTATAAAGTGCAAAACATACCAAACCCATTCGTTCCCAAGTAAAAAGATCTTTAGACCTGGCCATGGCAATTCGTGGTCCATGAGGTCCATAAGCGGTGTAGGTCATGATATAATGCTCAACTGCATGTACATAAGCAATTCTCGGATCCTCACATCCACCGCCACCATCTGGCCTTCTCTCATAATCAGCTTTGGGTTCGAGTGCTATGCCTAAACGCTCCACTTCAAACGGCTCTCCATCATCATTAAATTTCACTCTGGCAATACCAATACGCGAATAATTATTCTTACCAACCAAACGCGGAAAGATATAAAGCGCTCCATCAGGCCCGCGTGTTACCGCAGGATTGAGCACACCTTCAACTTCCATTTCATTTCCAACTTCGGGCGTCATTAGCGTACAAATGCGGTGTAATTTAAATGGAATCATAGATTTTA
>NZ_JBDSLS010000121.1:0-2888 GCF_039916245.1 Gelidibacter sp. | reverse complement strand
ATCTCTTGCTTATACCGACCTTTCCAATAATACCATCATCCCATTAGGAGTAAACGCCACTGAAGATCAACAAATAACGATAAGTATCGCAGACTCCATTCTGCCAGAAGAAACTGAAGTGTACTTGGAAGATAAACTATCCAATACCTTCACTTTATTAAACACAAACAACTATACGTTCTTGACAAATTCAAATCTTTCAGGAACAGGTCGTTTCTTTTTACACATAACCAACGCAACTTTGACCTTTGGACAAAATGTTAGCAACAGTCCACAGATATTCACCTCCAATGGTTCGCACACTTTACATATCAAAGGAACTATTGAACCAAACACAGTGCTTTCCGTCTTTAACTTACAAGGCCGAATGCTGCTTAGTACACAACTAGATGAGCACAGCACTAACAATCATGTAGATATTTCAAGCTTAAGCAAGGGGATGTACCTAGTCAAATTAAAGAATAGCTCAATGGATAAGATTAAAAAAATCCTAATTAGATAATAATTTACTTAAAAAAAGGCACATAAACAGCAGTCGAAATTTCAATAGCGTACAATGACAGAAATGTTAAAAAATAGATGGCCACTTATGAAACAGAAACACTCCATAAAAGGCGTAAAACAAAAGTTTTATGGTGAATGCCATATTAACGTCTTATAAAATTTTCAAATTTAGAAAAGCATTCAATCCCATCATTATTGATTCCTTCCATAGTGGCTCATAGCTATTAATTCTAGAGCATAAAAACTAATTACCAAAAAACCTGAACAAAAACCAATTATTAGTCAACAGATATTTCTAGACAAATTTAGTCATACCGATTTCAATTGAGATGTTTAAGAATAAAACACATTTTATGCCAACAAAACCAAGGCAACCACCAAAGAGTAAGAAAATAAGTATTTGCCTCATTTTATTATAATATTCACCAAATGATTTTTATATTTGTAGTATGGAAAACAAAAACTCTAAAGCCGAAATAACCAGAAAGGAAGCGTTGCAGCGCATGGGCAAATATGCGGCACTGACTGCAGTTGGCACTTTTATTATATTGAACCCTAAAAAAGCACATGCAGCTTCCCCCCTCCTGCCAGACCCAAATGATGACGGAGGTGGATTTACATAAAATCTCTCTAAATCTAATTTTTAGTTGTGAAAATAATCTTAGCCCCAAAACATTGCTCAAGAATGAGCAATTGTTCTGTTTTGTGGTTTGAACCCTCTAACGCCTATGTTGCCATTTCAAATATTCTAATGGATATGGTGGACATATATTTAGCATCCAATTCTAAGAAAGACTTTTTAAAGGAGCTAAAAAGAGATTCTGATATACCCCCGCAACAGGCGGAAGCCTATTATAATGAAATATCTGAATTACTAATTAGCTCAAACTCAAGCTCAACCTCCGACATTCAGAAACCTGAAATTCCTTCAATCCCGAACGATGGTCTCGAGATGATTTATAACTTTAGTACTAAGACTGTTAAAATAACTTTTGGTTCTGAACACATAAAGGATCTTATTCATCCGCAATGGGCTCATGCCAAAGTGGGTCACAATAACGCGATTACTTCCAGTTTTCATATTTTCAAAAATGAAGACGTACTCTATCTATTTAAAGACCAAACTTATATTGGACATTATCCAGCCTCAGATTATCATTTACTACAAGGACAATTCGCTGTAGAATTAATCAATATATTCTATAATAAAAAAGAATCTGATTGGATGGCAACATTTCATGCCTCTACCGTTTGTAATGATAACGAAGCCATCATGATCATAGGTGATTCCGGTAACGGAAAGAGCACCTTATCAGCCGTATTGATGGCCAATGGCATGGATGTTTTGGCTGATGATTTCACCCCTTTATCAGCAACAAACAGCGAGGTGTATCGCTTTCCTTCAGGGATTTCTGTTAAGGAGGGTGCTTTTGAAATTTTAGGAGCTATGTATCCTGATTTTGAAAAATTTCCAACCCATAAAAGCACTTCAAAGCACGTCAACATCAAATACATCCCACCCATTAAAAGTTTTAATACGGCAGTTTCTCATGTACCCTGCAAAAAAATCGTGTATGTCAAATATGATGCACAGGCCACCTCACAATTAAAAGAAGTCGCCATTGAAAATATATTACCCACTTTAATACCAGAATCGTGGTTATCGCCATTGGCATCAAATGCACAACTTTTCTTAGATTGGTTAAAAGACGTGCAGTGTTTTGAGTTGTGTTATTCAGACAACGACTATGCCGTTGCGCAGTTAAGAAAGCTATTGCATTCAATATAAATTTCCCGTTTTTTTACTTACTTTTGGTTTTCTCTTAACACTTGAACCCATTGGCAAAAAGTTCTGTTTACATTACCAAGCAACTGATTGCAGACATCTTGAGTTTTAACGACAATCAAGAAGCGCTTTCAGAACATTTAAATCACACCTTCATTGATTGGGATGCGGTCGTGATCATTGCCAGTAAACATTTAATGCTACCCGCTCTGTATTGCAGGCTAAAAGCGAAAGGATTACTCCCCCTCATTCCTAACGATTTGAACATCTATTTAAAAGAAATCGCGGCGATCAATAGAGGCAGAAATGAGATCTTATTAAAGGAAGCACATGAAGTTTCTGAAATTTTCAAAAAAGAAAATATAGAGCATGTCTTTATTAAAGGAATGGCCCTTCTAGCAGGAAATACTTTTAAAGATCAGGCTGAACGGATGATCGGAGATATAGACATCTTAGTGGCACCGAACCAACTGCACAAAGCCTTTGAAATCTTAACTAAATTTGGTTATAATGAAACAGTCGACTTTAATTATCAACAAAAGAACTTTCGTCACCTCGCTAGGCAAATTTCAAAACAAAAGTATGGAGCCATTGAACT
>NZ_JBDSLS010000120.1:0-3420 GCF_039916245.1 Gelidibacter sp. | reverse complement strand
AAATGAATTTTCTGTAAAATCAAAGCAATATGTGGTTACAGCACCGGGTTCTAATCTTTTCCTTGGCTTTTATGAAAGAGTTTATAAAGATGATAACAACAATGAAATAAGAGAACGAAAGTTTAAGGATATTGGTTTGGTTGAATTAATTGAAACTTTAAAACAAGATAAATCAAAATATTTAAATCCACTTCCTGACAAAATCCATGATGATAAGTTAAATGAATATAATTGGAAATTCACATTATCACCATTGGATTTAGTTTATGTTCCAACTGATGAAGAGATAGAAAATCCATTAGAAATTGATTTCAATAATTTAACAAAAGAACAGTCAGGTAGGATTTATAAATATGTTGACGGAAGTGAAGATATAGCAAATTTTGTCCCTTATTCAGTTTCTAAGCCTATTTGGAGATTTCATGGAAAGAGGAATAAAGAAATTTTCAAAGAGTTGAATGAAAATGGAAAAATAAATATTCTGGAGAAAGAGTTAATTCAGAATGAATTCGGTCTTGGTAGTCAACAAAATAAAAATCAAAATATGATTGATGGTAAAACGCAGATAAAAAAAGCTTGTTGGAAACTTAAAGTCGATCGCCTAGGCAACATCTCAAAAGCATAAACCATGTCAAAAACAGCATTAAAAAAAGAGCTATTAAACCTCACAAAAGAGCAGTTAGTAGCACAGATATTGGATTTGTACAGCAAGAACAAAGCGGTAAAAACATTTTATGATTTCTATCTTAACCCAACCAACGAAAAAGAATTATTGGACAAATGCAAGAAAATTATTCGCAAGGAATTCAATGTGGAAATTCCTCAAAAAGCAAACTTGAAATTTTCTGTTGCCAAAAAAGCAATTACAGAGTTAAAGGATCTACAGGTTTCTTCTGAGATTATCGCCGATGCCATGCTATATTTAGCTGAAAGCGCATGTGAATTTACAGCAGAATGGGGCGATATGGACGAAGCTTTTTATGTTGCTGCATGGAACAATTACAAATCGGCACTTAAATTTATAGCGCAACATAATTTACTACCTGATTTTAAACGTCGTGCAGAACAGTGTGTAAAATACGCTTCGCCTTGTGGATATGGTTTTGCCGATGATATAGCGGATGTTTATTACGAATATTACCATAAATAAATTAAAAGATTAAACAATAAAAACAAACACTTTGGCACATAAATTAAAAATTACGTTAAACAATACAGATCCCAAAATTTACCGTACGGTCATTGTTCCAGAAAATCTCAATTTCGAACAGCTACACATTGTTATACAATGTGTTATGAATTGGAATAATTCTCATCTTTATCAGTTCAACGTTGGAGCGCCATATCGCAGCGATTCTATTAAACTAAAAGAGTTTGATGACATGGTCGATGACTTTTTCATGAATAGATATCAAGAATTTGACGCTATCACAACCCCGTTATCGGACTTCTTTAATGGCAAGACAAAGAAGATGATCTATACCTATGATTTTGGAGATGATTGGATCCATACCATTACCGTTTTAAAGAAACCCGATGAAGAAGTGTTGGTTCCGAAATGTATCAAAGGCGAAAATGCCGCACCCATTGATGATATGGGAGGTATTTGGGGATTTTATGAACTTTTAGAAATCATTGCTAAAAAAAGAAAAACAGCAGACGACAAAGAACACTTGGAATGGGCAGGAATCCCTAATGGAAAGACCTACGATGAACTATATGGTTTTGATATCGAAGACGTAAATGTGATACTATTGGAGGAGTTTTCAACCTGAAATCAGTCAATAAAACCTAAAAACTCATGCTTAAACGTACCATTTACATTGGCAATCCCGCTTATTTAAAGCTGAAAGACCATCAGCTAAAAATAGAAGATCCGTTAACCAAAGAAACCAAAGGCTCTGTACCCATTGAAGATATGGGCTTTTTGGTGTTAGATAACTTTCAAATTACCCTGAGCCATCAATTGATCATTGCATTGCAACAACATAATGTGGCGATTATTAGCTGTGATGAAAGTCATTTGCCTTTGGGATTGATGTTGCCTATAAGTGGTCATGTAACACATAGTGAGTTTTTAAAACATCAAATCAATTGTTCCGAACCTTTGCGAAAACAATTGTGGAAACAAACAGTTGAAGCCAAAATATTTCAACAAAAAGAGGTTTTACTTAAAAACAAACTTCCTTTTGAACGAATGATAAACTATATGAACGAAGTAAAATCGGGCGATAGCACCAATATGGAAGGTATTGCAGCGCAGTATTATTGGCGCACCTTGTTTGAAGATTTCACAAGAGACAGAAAAGGCGATGCGCCCAATAATTTCTTGAATTTCGGATACATTGTATTGCGAAGCATGGTAGCACGTGCACTGGTCAGCAGCGGATTACACCCAACGATAGGGATTTTTCATCGCAACAAATACAATGCGTATTGCTTGGCAGATGACATCATGGAACCCTATCGTCCATATGTGGATATTTTGGTCATAGAATGGATGCAGAAATCAGAAATGACAGAAAATTTAGACAAAGAAGCCAAAGCACATTTGTTACAATTAGCAACGAAAGATGTTTATATTAACGGATTGACACGTCCGTTGATGACTGCCCTGAGCATTACAACCAGCTCGTTATGTAAGTGTTTTACAGGCGAAGGCAGAGTGATTCACTATCCGATGCTGTAATGAGCTTTAGCAGATATAATGCATATAGAATTATGTGGGTATTGGTATTTTTTGATTTGCCAACAGAAACTAAGAAGCAACGAAGTGCAGCAACTCGATTTCGAAAATCATTGCTGGACAACGGGTTCAATATGTTTCAATTTTCAATTTATTTGCGCCACTGCCCTAGTAGAGAAAATGCAGAAGTACACATCAAACGTACCAAAAGAAGTTTGCCAGCTGAAGGAAAGGTGGGCATTTTGTGTATTACCGATAAACAATTTGGGCAGATGGAGCTTTTCTTTTCAAAGAAAGAAACCAATTTACCTTCGATGCCACAACAATTAGAATTGTTTTGACAGGAATAAAAAAATGCTTGATGCCGTAATGGAATCAAGCATTTCTTACGTTTTTATTTTGTAGAACACTCGGCATAACACACTGATTACATGGGTGTTATTTGAGGTTGTAATTCTACTGAGTAAATCTACAAAAATTTGAAAGGAATTCACAACTTAATAGCAACTCTAACTTATTAAATGGCTGTTGTAATTCTACTGAGTAAATCTACAAAAATTTGAAAGGAATTCACAACACTTGCTTAAAGCAAAATCTTTTATCAATAGTTGTAATTCTACTGAGTAAATCTACAAAAATTTGAAAGGAATTCACAACTGTTGAATCTTCATGGTTTCGATCTTACCGGTTGTAATTCTACTGAGTAAATCTACAAAAATTTGAAAGGAATTCAC
>NZ_JBDSLS010000119.1:0-3505 GCF_039916245.1 Gelidibacter sp. | reverse complement strand
TAATGATGACACGGCCTTCTTCGCCGTAAGGCAAAACCTGATTGTTTTCATCCACAATTTCAACAAAAAGAGTTTCGCTATTAACAATCCACTCATCCTTCGGGTTTTGAAAGGCAATCAAATCCAGTTCAGAAGCGCCATACTCATTGATCACGGGAATGCCAAATTGCTTTTCCATGAGGAGCTTATCGTTTTCAAACAACATCTCAGAAGTGACAACACAAGCTTTCAAGGTGGGACAGATGGTTTTTAAAATCAATTCCTTTTGCTCTAAAAACTTAGCAAATTGAACAATCGAGCTGGTATATCCATTGATATAATCAAAGTTTGTGCTTTTGAACTTTTTTAAATGGTTTTCAAACGCTGAATCACTCAAATCATAAACTGAAAACCGGAATCGCCCGCTGATTGCATCTTTAAAACGCTCTTTGTAATATCCTTTTTTATCCAAAGGAATTCCGTAAAACCGAGCCTGTCTGGAACTATTAAAATCGAGATCGAACCATCCAAATCGGTTTTGAATGATGCTCCAAGTTAGTGCATGACAAAACTTATCCTTAGAAAATACAAAAGGATCTCCAGAAGACCCGGAGGTTTTGTTCACATAGACATTCTTTGGTGAAAACCCTTCAGATAATCTATCAATCAGAGGTTGTTGTAAATCACTTTTTGTCATAATGGGAACAGCGTCCCATGTCAAGAACTTAGAGTTTTTGAAAATAGATTTGTAATAGGGATTATATTTTAGATGAAAATTGACAATCAGTTCTTTCTGATTTTCAACGTAATTATGGAACTCAACTTCATTAAGATTTTGAATAGAACTCAAAACAGTTTTTGCTTCCGTAATTGGAAATCCATTTAATTTCAACGAAAAGTCAAATAAATTCAAGTTGTGCCTCATTTATATCAAATGTAAAGTAAATTATTAAACGCCCATATAAAATCAATCGCGAACATTATAGATACAATCTGGTAGTTCTCCAATTAAAATTTATGCAAAGGCATAATAATTTTGACCTTCGAGATTCCATCAGAAAGCTTATCTGGCAGGTACGTTTTAGCTCTTTTCGGTTTAAGTCTTTGTTCTTGATTCTAGAAGCGTAGCGGTCTTGATTCTATTATTAATTTAATCGTCAAAAATATTATTGTTTTCATGGCATAAACTTTATTTTTGCAACAAACACAAAAACATGACCATTTTAATTCTCGGTTCCGGTGGAAGGGAACATACTTTCGCTTGGAAACTTGCCCAAAGTCCATTATGTAAAAAACTATTTGTGGCTCCAGGAAATTCTGGAACTGCAGGAATAGCTGAAAATATCGACCTTAAAGTCACTGATTTTAAAGCGATCAAGACGTTGGTTCTCGAAAAACAGATCCAAATGGTTGTTGTTGGTCCAGAAGATCCTTTGGTTCAGGGCATCCATGATTTTTTCCTAAATGACCCAGAACTGAAAAATGTATCGGTCATTGGACCTCAAAAAGCGGCAGCGCAATTGGAAGGCAGTAAAGAGTTTGCCAAGGAGTTTTTATTTCGCCATAATATCCCAACCGCAGCTTACCAAAGCTTTGATGCCACTTCCTTAGAAGCTGGATATGAGTTTTTGGAAACCTTAAAACCACCTTATGTTTTAAAAGCAGATGGATTGGCAGCCGGGAAAGGCGTTTTGATCATAAACGACATCAATGAGGCCAAAGCAGAACTTAAAAGCATGTTGGTGGATGCCAAATTTGGATCAGCCAGCAACAAAGTTGTTATTGAAGAGTTTTTAGATGGCATAGAACTCAGCTGTTTTGTACTAAGTGATGGAAAAAACTACCAAATTTTACCAACGGCCAAAGATTACAAACGTATTGGCGAAGATGATACAGGTTTAAATACCGGAGGAATGGGCGCTGTTTCGCCTGTGCCGTTTGCTACGGAATCCTTTTTAAATAAAATTGAAGAACGTGTGGTCAAACCAACCATTGCAGGACTTCAAAAAGATGGTTTAGATTATAAAGGATTTATTTTCATCGGACTGATTAAAGTTGGAGAGGATCCTAAAGTTATTGAATATAATGTGCGGATGGGAGACCCGGAAGCAGAAGTTGTGATCCCAAGACTTAAGAATGATCTTGTTGAGGTTTTTCAGGCTATTGCCAATCAGGAATTGGATAAAATCAAGATTGATATTGATGAACGTGCGGCAACTACAGTGATGTTGGTGTCTGGTGGCTATCCTGAAGACTATGAAAAAGGTAAAGAAATAACGGGATTGGAAAATCTAACGGATGTCATTCCGTTTCATGCAGGTGCCATTTTGAAAGATAATAAAGTCGTCACTTCTGGCGGACGCGTTATGGCGATCACATCATTTGGAAATACATACCAAGAGGCCATAAAAAAATCTTATCAAAATATAGAAAAACTACATTTTGATAAGATGTATTACCGTAAAGATATTGGTTTTGATTTATAAGAAAGAATGGGACGAGACGCTCTTGTCCTCTTCTTTGTTATCATCGTGTTTTTTCAACTCTAACATCCAATAAACAAAGCCTACCATGGCTATTATGATAAGTATCCATGAAACGATATTGGCAAGCCACCAATTTTCAAGTTCTAAAGCCATTAAAGCGTCAAAAGGCAAAAGTAAAACGTTAGTGAACAAATTGCCTATGCCATTAAAAAATTCAGTCATGATAATAAATATTATATTTACAAGTACAAAACTACGTTTTTTTTAATTGAAATGTTCAATAAATTAAATTCGAATTTTGTTTTCATGAAAGCTAAGCCTCAACAATGAACCCAGAACAGTGCTCTAAATGATTTCAAGTTTTTTTAGCAAAGCAAAACCCATACATCTTGTTGTGGTTAGTGTCTTACTTCTTGTGGTTTTTGTTGTGACTAAAATGTCGACCATAGCAGAGGCTTTTTCTGTAGAGCTTTTTTTCAGAGAAGCTTTTCTTTTTGGCGTATGCTTGGCTTCACTTTTTGTCCTTGATTTTTTTGTGAGCAAAAACAATCTTACCAAAAAGAACAGTTATAAAATTTTGATGTTCGGTCTTTTTGTGGCCGTTTTACCGGAATCTTTACTGAATTCAAAATTGCTGATTGCCAATTTATTTATTTTATTGGCGTTAAGACGTATCATCAGTTTAAGGACTTCAAAAGACATCAAGAAAAAGCTTTTTGATGCCGCACTTTGGATCAGTTTGGCAACGTTATTGTTTTTCTGGGCCTCTTTATTTTTTATTTTGATTTTTCTGGCACTATTACTTCACTCCATAGTAGATATCAAAAATTGGATTATCCCAATCGTCGGAATAGTTTGTGTTGCGATAATTACCGCCTCTTATATGATTGTCATGGGGGTAAATTTTGCGCCTTATTTACAGGGCTTTTTTGATGTTAGTTTTGATTTTACACCTTTAAATTCAAAACGTATTATCGTTGCTGCCACCATATTATTGTCTTATGGCACATGGGCTTCGTTTTATTTTATGAGAAATATAA
>NZ_JBDSLS010000118.1:0-30030 GCF_039916245.1 Gelidibacter sp. | reverse complement strand
TATGTACTTTCATGGCGCAGTCAAAGACTATTCTGGAAATTTCGTTTTCTGTCATGGTTTTTTTTTAAACGCAAGGGGCGCAATGGTTATTCGCAAAGGTCGCAAGGCTTTTGTTTTATTTTAGTCTATTTTGCTCAGTTCTTAGTGTCTTTGTGGTTTATTTTTTTTGATGCATCGGTCGCAAGGCTTTTGTTTTTCCTTGCGTGCTTTGCGCAGTCCTTTGCGTCTTTGCGGTTAATTAGTAATCACATTCAAAGCCGTCTCCAATTCTGCCTTAGCCTTAATCACGTTCAACATCGCTTGTAAAAATTCCTGTTGTGCGGAGTAAAGCTGAATTTGTGCCTGACGCAAATCAAAACTTGAAGAAATACCTTCAAAAAACTTGGTCTGGTTTTTTGTTTCGATGCGCTCCGCTAGTTTTAGACTTTGCTTTTTGTTATCGTAATCTTCTATGGCAAATCGATAATCACTTTTCGCGGAAGCAATTTCCAAGGCGATGGTTTGCTCTTTTTCTGTAAGATCAGTTTTGGCCTTTTCCAAATTAATCTGTGCACGTTGCGTGGCTGCACTGCGCATTCCGGAACTGAAAATAGGGATATTTAAACCGACTCCAAATAAGGAGGATCCAAACCAGTCTTGATCCTTGTGTGCAAAGCTAAAAGTATCACTGAAGGCCGAATAACCACCATTGATAAAAGCATTCAGCGTTGGCAAGGCTTTGCTTTTTTCTAACTTTAACATAAGTTCTTTGGTCATTTTATCATTTTCTGCAATTTGATAATCGATGGTTTTTTCAACATTAGCTTCTGTTTCCAACAAGCCTAAAGAAATGTTTTCTTTAGTTAAACGCTCTAAGTCGTCGGTTAAAAGGGTTTTACGATTGATGTTCAGACCAAGCGTCATATTAAGCATTTGGTAAGCCAGAGTTTTCATGCGGTTCACATTGTTCAAATTGCTTTCAATACCAGCAAGTGTAATCTGTAATTGTTCTACACTTTCTTCTTCGCCCAATCCGTTTTCAACAATTTTTGTGGTTTCGTTGAGGTTTTTTTGAAGGACTTCTAAGTTTCTTTGTAAGATTCGTACGCTTTCTTCTGCTAACAACACATTGCCATAGGCGTTGATGACTGCTTTTCGGACTTCTAGATCTGTTTTAGTCTTAGCGTTTTTTGAGATTTCCAGAAACACTTTCGCCGCTTGCAATCCGACAATATATGAGCCATCAAATACTTTTTGAGTTAAAGTGGCCGTCGCGTACATGTTTTGTTTGGTACCAAAAACCACTTCAGCAAATTCACCAGAGTTGCCGCCAAAAAACTCAGCAGGTAATAATTGTACTTGTTGTTTTATAAAATTTTGGTAATCCACTGTGGCACTTAATTGTGGCAATCCGGTAGCTGTAGTTTCCCATTTTTGTGCTTTTGCTGCGTCAATATCGCGTTGTGCGTTGATGGCATTGCGATTGTTTTGAAGTGCAAAATCAATAGCTTCCTGTAAGCTGAAATTTGTAGGTGCTTCCTGTGAAACCCCAAGAAAAGGCGATAGCGTCAATAAAATTATATAAAACTTGTTTTTCATTAGATTTATGATTGATTGTTGATTCTTATTAAAACTTCCAGACCCTTTGGCGTACAAATGCCTCTGACGTGATATTCCAGATAATGATCCATTAAGGAGTTCATCGAAAAATTGATCAACGGGAACAGTTGCTTGTCCTTTAAGGCCATAATGCAGGTAAAATAAATTTTGGAAATAAATTCAATTTGTATATTGTCTCTGTATAGACCAAGAGTGATCCCACGGTTAAGGTTGTCTGCCACACAATCTTCCATCAAACCGTATTGTTTAGACCTTAGGGAATTGAAAATTTTTGGATAATATTTTTGTAATTGATGATAGGGAGATGACTTTTCGTCTTTTAAATGTTCCATAACAAGCTTTTTTATGTCGTAAATTTCTTCAATGGGATCTTTCTCCAAGTGACAAATTTCATCAATACCCTGTGCAATAAGCTCAAACATTTCTAAAGTTGTGGCTTCTACAAGTTTGGTTTTGTTTTCGAAATGGACGTATATAGTTTTCTTTGATATGCCCAATTCATTGGCAATATCATCCATTGTAACGCTTTTGAAGCCAAGTGTTAGGAATAATTCCGTGGCCTTATTTATAATGTTTTCTCTCATAATATGTAGCAAATGTACAATAGGAAACTTTAAAAACAAAAATAGTTTCCAGGGTTTAATAATTTTTTAATGTTGAACTCATTGGCTTCGTTTCTTAAATGAATTTGCTTTATTTTTGCGGCATGCAAAACATTCTATTTTATCACAACGCATTTATCGCCCATTTGGAGGAAAAGATGCCATCCCAAGAGCCGGCATCACTTTACGATCCGATACATTATATCCTAGGACTGGGAGGGAAGCGCTTGCGTCCCATCTTGACCTTAATGACTGCCGAGGCTTTTAATGCGGAATTTAAACATGCGCTTAACGCCGCTTTAAGCGTTGAGATTTTTCATAATTTTTCTTTGATACATGATGATATTATGGATGCGGCACCATTACGTCGTGGCAAGCCAACCGTACATGAAAAATGGGATATCAATACGGGGATATTATCAGGAGATGCGATGCTCATTATGGCCTATCAGCTATTTGAAAATTATGATGCTAAAACCTTTCAGGAATTGGCGAAATTGTTCAGTAAAACAGCTTTGGAAGTTTGTGAAGGGCAGCAATACGATATGGATTTTGAAACCAGAGATGATGTTTCAATCGCTGAGTATCTCAAAATGATCGAATTTAAAACCGCTGTGTTAGTTGGTGCCGCCATGAAAATGGGCGCCATAGTGGCTTCGGCTTCTAAAAGTGATCAAGACCATATTTACGAATTTGGAAGATTATTAGGCATAGCGTTCCAACTTCAGGATGATTATTTGGACGCTTTTGGAGATCCGGAAACTTTTGGAAAACAAGTGGGTGGCGACATTATCGAGAATAAAAAAACCTTTTTGTATATCAAAGCCATCGAATTTTCCAATTCTGAAGACCAATTGCAATTGCAGCATTTGTTTAGTGTCAGTCCAACCGATGCCTCAGACAAAGTTGAAGCTGTAAAACAGATTTTTCAATCCAGCGGCTCAGCAGATGCCACGCGAAAGGAAATTGAAAATTACACTAAAAAAGCCTTTGCCGTATTAGAAGAGCTTTCCATTCCTGAAAACAAAAAGAAAGTGTTGAAGGATTTTGGTCATGATTTAATGGATAGAAGAGTTTAGGGACTAATGACAGATTTAAAAACCTTCGACGATTTGGTCGCTAAAGCCAATCAGTTAGAACTTTATGCGAAGCTCGTTCTTCAGCTTAATAAAGATTTGGCCTTGGCTAATATCGACCTGGAATTTGCCTCTGATGTATTGCCGACAAGTTTAAAGCTTCTATTGCACGAAAAGGTCTATCAACTTATCCAGGAAAAATTCATGGATTACTTGAACTTGCTGTATATCATTGATGTTTCGGAAGAGAAAATAAAACAGATGGACGGAAATGATGTTGTAGAATTATCAGATAACGTCACGTTTTTAATTCTGAAACGTGAATGGCAAAAAGTATATTATCGGAATAAATTCTCCTCATAAAACCATCCCAAAGCGAAAGGCTTTTTTATTTATGCCTAATTAAATCAAGTTGCATGCCCTTTCATACAGATAAGTGTTCCTTCCCTTTGGGAAGGCTAGGATGGGATCAGAAATAAACCCTTACAAAAGGAGCCCAAGCTTCGGCGTAGATACTTTTAGCCTTGTCGTATAAAACGTCATACCTAATACCAACAGCTACATTGTGCGATCTAAAACCGGCACCTACAAATAGCGCTGGATACCAATAGTTTTCTTTGGGAATGGCGAACCTGTCGTCCCAATTTCTACTGACGTTCAGCTCTTCAAATTCTGCAGATAATTGTATTTCAGGGATAGGATTGAATAAGCCAATCAAACTTCCACCCAAAACAGTCGATTTATAAGCATTTTTTTGAGTGTTATAAGTGCCGTTAAGACCAATGCCTAATGCAAACTGATTATTAAATTCATAAATAGCGCTTGGCGCGAGCGTTCCGCTAAAAAAACCATCACCCAAACTTAATCCAATCCCACCGCCAAAGCGGACATGATTCCAGAAATCAGAAGATGATTGGGCGGTTTGTATTTGTGCTTGGGAGTGAAGGGAAAACACAAGCATTATAAGGCAAGTAAATAGGCTTCTGTTAAGTAAAAATGGCATAAATTTGTATTTTGTTTATAGATACTGCTATATCATATAAATATACTAAAAGCAATTCTTATTTTGTTAAAAGTTGTATTTTTGACAAAAATTTAAAACATCTGAACGTTTTACAAAAAATGATGGATAAATATTCCTTTTTAAATGCCGCTCATTCAGCTTACTTTGCTGATTTATACGATCAATACTTACAACATCCTGACACTGTAGAGCCTAGCTGGAGAGCCTTTTTTCAAGGCTTTGACTTTGGTTCTGAAAACGGGGAAGTAACTTACGCAGAAGGAGAATCTTGTATCTCTCCAGAAATTCCTGAGCACATGCAAAAGGAATTCAATGTGATCAGACTTATTGATGGCTATAGAAGCAGAGGGCATTTGTTTACGAAAACTAACCCAGTTCGCGAGCGTCGAAAATATGATCCAACCTTGGCTCTTGAAAATTTTGGACTGCTGCAAGAAGATCTCAAAACGGTATTTTCGGCCGGAGAGATTTTAGGAACTGGACCACAGACTTTAGAAAATATCATCGTTCATCTCGAAAAGATTTATTGTTCCTCCATTGGTGTGGAATATATGTATATCAGAAGTCCGAAGGAGATTGAATGGATTCAAAGTCGACTGAACATAAATGATAATCAGCCTAAATTTTCAACTGAAGAAAAAAAGCACATACTTACCAAACTCAATGAAGCTGTTTCTTTTGAAAGTTTTTTACATACCAAGTATGTCGGACAAAAACGTTTTTCACTTGAAGGGAATGAATCTTTAATTCCAGCCCTGGATGCGCTTATTGAAAATGCTGCGGAAGCGGGTGTGAAGGAATTTGTGATGGGAATGGCACACCGTGGCCGTTTGAGTACCCTGATCAACATTTTTGGAAAATCCGCTAAAGATATTTTTAGCGAGTTTGATGGTAAAGATTACGAACAAGAAGTTTTTGATGGTGACGTGAAGTACCACTTAGGATGGACGAGTGATAGAGAATCAAAAGGCGGTAAAAAAATAAACCTGAACATCGCGCCTAACCCTTCTCATTTAGAAACTGTAGGTGCCATTGTGGAAGGTATTGCCAGAGCAAAACAAGACGATAAATACGCTGACAATCCGTCGCAAGTACTTCCAATTATAGTGCATGGAGATGCTGCTATTGCAGGACAAGGTTTGGTGTACGAGATCATTCAAATGGTTAAATTGGATGGATACAAAACAGGTGGCACCATCCATATCGTGGTCAATAACCAAATAGGATTTACCACAAACTATCTTGATGCGCGTTCAAGTACGTATTGTACGGATGTTGCTAAGGTCACTTTATCTCCAGTTTTACACGTCAATGCAGATGATGCCGAAGCTGTTGTTCACGCTATGTTATTTGCTTTAGATTTCAGAATGACCTTTAAACGTGATGTGTTTATCGATCTTTTAGGCTATAGAAAATATGGGCATAATGAAGGTGACGAACCTCGTTTTACCCAACCAAAATTATATAAAGCCATTGCCAATCATGAAAATCCAAGAGATATTTATGCTGACAAATTGCTGAAGGAAGGAATTGTTGACGCGGATTTTGTTAAGAATCTTGAAGAAACCTATAAAGCTTCCTTAGAGGAAGAATTGGAGGATTCGCGCAAGCAAGAAAAAACAGTGATCACTCCGTTTATGCAAGATGAGTGGACCGGTTTTGAATATGCTGATGAAGCGATGATGATGCAGCCTGTGGATACTACTTTTCCTAAAGAAAAGTTATCGCAAATTGCTGATGTTATTTCAAGCTTGCCAGCAGATAAAAAATTCATCCGTAAAATAGAACGTCTAGTTCAATCCAGAAAAACGATGTTTGATGAAAACAAATTGGATTGGTCAATGGCTGAACATTTAGCCTATGGAACGCTTTTAGAAGAAGGTCATGATGTTCGTATGTCAGGACAGGATGTTGAGCGTGGTACATTCTCACACCGTCATGCGGTTATAAAAGTTGAAGACAGTGAAGAGGAAATCGTCCTTTTAAATCACGTCAGTGATAATCAAGGTAAATTTTATATTTATAACTCGTTGCTTTCGGAGTATGGTGTTGTAGGTTTTGATTATGGATATGCCATGGCAAGTCCTAAAACCTTAACTATTTGGGAAGCACAATTTGGAGACTTTAGTAATGGTGCCCAAATTATGGTAGATCAATATATTTCAGCTGCTGAAGATAAGTGGAAGCTTCAAAACGGTTTGGTCATGTTATTGCCACATGGTTATGAAGGCCAAGGTGCAGAGCATTCCTCCGCACGTATGGAGCGTTTTTTACAGATGTGTGCCAGCGATAATATGTTTGTGGCAGATTGTACAACGCCTGCAAACTTCTATCACTTATTAAGAAGACAGGTTAAAACGAACTTCAGAAAACCTTTAATTGTTTTTACCCCAAAAAGTTTATTGCGTCATCCTTTAGTGGTTTCAACGGTAGATGAATTTGCCAATGGAAGTTTCCAGATGTTGATCGATGATCAAAAAGCTGAGGTTGAAAAAGTGAAAAGCTTGATCTTTGTTACTGGTAAGTTTTATTATGACTTATTGGAAGTTAGAGACAGTGAAAATAGAGATGATGTTGCCTTGGTAAGAATAGAACAATTATTCCCATTGCCAGCGAAGGAAATGCGTGAGATCATGAAAAAATACGAAAACGCCGATGACATCGTCTGGGCGCAGGAAGAACCTCGTAACATGGGAGCCTATAGCTATTTAATGATGCATTTTGAAGAGTCCAAGTCGTTTAGAATTGCTTCGCGACGTGCTTATGGTGCGCCAGCGGCAGGAAGTTCAACGCGATCAAAACGTCGTCATCAGGAAGTGATTGACTTTGTGTTTGATAAAACAAAGAATAATCAACGATAGGAATTTAAGTATTGGTAAAACAATAACGATGCGAATTTTAAATTCATAAAACGAATGTTGCATCACTATAGAGAATAGAAGAAAAATTGAAATAAAATTAAAGGATTCCTGCGAAGGTAGGATTCAAAAACAATAAGAACTATGATTTTAGAAATGAAAGTTCCTTCACCAGGAGAGTCCATTACAGAAGTAGAAATTGCAACATGGTTAGTTGCAGATGGCGATTATGTAGAAAAAGATCAGGCTATTGCTGAAGTAGATAGTGATAAAGCTACTTTAGAACTTCCTGCGGAAGCTAGCGGAATTATTACGCTTAAGGCAGAAGAAGGTGATGCGGTTGCTGTTGGTCAAGTGGTTTGCTTGATTGACACTTCTGCTGAGAAACCTGCTGGTGCTGACTCCAAATCTTCAGAGGGCACTAAGACTGAGAGTGAAGGTGCTGTTGAGAAAAAAGTCGAAAAAGAAGTTGCTAAAGTTCAAACAGAAGCTCCAAAAACATATGCTTCAGGTGCCGCAAGTCCTGCAGCTAAAAAAGTGTTGGCAGAAAAAAATATGTCTGCTTCAGATGTTACCGGAACAGGAAAAGATGGTCGTATCACTCAGGATGATGCCGTTAAGGCGGTGCCTTCAATGGGGACACCAACTGGGGGAAGACGTGGAGAGTCACGTTCAAGATTATCGATGTTGCGTCGTAAGGTTGCTGAGCGTTTGGTATCTGCCAAAAACGAAACAGCGATGTTGACCACTTTTAATGAGGTCGATATGACTGCGATTTTCAAATTAAGAGAAGAATACAAAGAAGCCTTCAAAAATAAACATGGACTTGGTTTAGGGTTTATGAGTTTCTTTACTTTGGCTGCCGTTAAGGCATTGAAGGAATATCCTGCAGTGAATTCTATGATTGATGGTCAGGAAATGATCAGCTTCGATTTCTGTGATATCAGTATTGCGGTTTCAGGACCAAAAGGATTGATGGTTCCTGTCATTAGAAATGCAGAAAACCTAACCTTTAGAGGTGTTGAAGCCGAAGTGAAGCGATTGGCGATTAGAGCTCGTGACGGGCAAATTACAGTAGATGAGATGACCGGTGGAACGTTTACAATTTCTAATGGAGGTGTTTTTGGTAGTATGTTATCTACACCAATCATCAATCCGCCACAAAGTGCAATTTTAGGAATGCATAATATTGTAGAACGCCCTGTAGCTATTGATGGACATGTGGAAATTAGACCAATCATGTACTTAGCTGTATCGTATGACCATAGAATTATTGATGGGAAAGAAAGTGTAGGATTCTTGGTAGCGATTAAGAATGCGCTTGAAAATCCAACGGAGTTACTCATGGATAATGACGTTAAGAGAGCATTAGAGCTGTAAGCAGAATATTTAATATGATAAAAAAGGGCTACTTAAAATTTTAAGTAGCCCTTTTTTCGAATAACTAATAACTAAGAAAAACCTACAATAATGTTTGCCGTTATGATTAGTATGGCGCTCAATATTAATCCGATGATTAATAGTTGATTGCCACTTTCAAGATTGTTTTTCATGATTTTCATAGGTCTTTTTAGAGATTTGGATTTCTTCTATTGATCGGCTTATATTCGTGGATTCACAAAGAAATCACATAAATAGTGTTATAATTATTGCTGTAAATTTCAGTAATTATGTAAGACCAAACAATACGTAACTTTACGTATTTAGACTTTTAAAATCGCAAAGCACTAGAGGTTAGTTGGTTGTATTTGAGGTTTGAAAAAAAGTTGATTATTCAGGTTCTCAAATTAAAAAAGCCCTGAATCAATGACAATTCAGAGCCTTTCGTAAAATAATTCCCCTAAGAATTAATAGCATTACAAATATCAGCAATAATGCAACATCATGCAATACGTAACTTTACGTATATTTCAATAAAAGGAAGAATTCTTATAAAAAAACAATATTTTAAGGTGCGTATGCTGCTTTTTTTACGCTAAATTAGAGGCTTAGTGAAGGTTATGAGGTTAGAAACTTTAAATTAAATTTCTACTTAAGATTACAAGAAATAATCCTGATTTTCTTTTACCCAAATTAAAAGGCTGTTTTGTTTGTGGGAAAGTTCTAGTTTTTTGATGATATTGCTTTTGTGTTTTTCGACTGTTCGTGTAGAAACGCTAAGGATTTCCCCAATTTCAACACCAGTATTGTTTTTGGCAATAAGTTTTAAGATTTCCTTTTCGGAAGGTGTCATCAATTCCCATTCTGCAGGAGGTTCAACAATTTCTAAAAACTCGATGAGCTCTGGACTAAAATAGGATTTCCCCTCCAAAACAGCTGCAATACAGTTTTCGATTTCTACCAATGCAAATTCCTTAAGGACATAACCATAAATTCCAAGAGTTTTGGCTTTCTTATAGGTCGTTTCGTCCTTTTCAAAAGTGATCAGAATGATCCTGGTAGAAAGGCTTAAGTTTTTGCATTTTTCTGCAATTTGTAGTCCTGTTAAAAAAGGCATTTGTATGTCCAAGATGGCGACATCCGGTTTATCGGATTTAATCATCTCGAAAGCTTCTTTCCCATTTACAGCACTTCCAATAAGATTGAAATCTTTTTCTTTTAAAAAATCGGATAATCCTTTAAGGATAAGAGGATGGTCGTCTGCTATTATGATAGAGGCTTTCATGTGTTTTAATCTGAAGTTTTAGGAGGTATAAAGATAGCTATATAATAGCAATAACGAAGGAAGACGATTACAACTTTAAGTAGACATACTTTTTGTCATAATCAATAATGGCCTTTGCTTTCTTTAAAATGTCGGCGCCTATGATACCATCTACGGGTTTAGAATTATAGTTGAGAAGTGCCGTGTTGACATGAGTTAGATTGAAAAGTATTAAAGGCACTTTGTCTTTTTTCCACTTTCCTATTTTAAGTTTATTTTTCTTGGAAACTTGGGTCAACATGTCTGTGGCGCCTGCTCCAGCGGCTTTGATCTCCGAGTCCTTGGCTTTCAATTTAAAAGTATCTATCGCCTCAAATCCTACACACGAATTAGAAGCGCCAGTATCTAAAATAAATAGGCCTTTGACACCGTTAATAGTTGCTTTGATTTCGAAATGGTTTGTTTTGGTCAGTTTAAGCTTGACTTTGGTATATCCTTTTTCTAAAAGAAAATCCTCAAGCGGCGTATTATTAGGGTCAATCATCTCTATCATTTGTTTTTCAATTCTCAAATCCTAAAAATAGACCAATAATAAATGCCAAGGTCCCAATGAAATAATAAAAATAGGTTTGTTTACTGTTTTAGTGTCAATTTTGATGTTTAATCTTAGCTCAAAACTAATGGATTCAAAGTTTGACAAACTACCAATGTCGTCAATACATAATAGAGTTCATCCTGAAATTATAAATTATGATCTTGAGATTTTATTCTCTATCAGGTAAATTACGATTATTTCTAAAAGAACTTCTACTTTTGTAGGATGACTGTTACAGATACCCATACTCATTTATATAGTGACGCCTTTGATGACGATCGAAAGGTGATGATTGAACGTGCAATCGCAGCTAACGTGACCCGTTTTTTTATTCCAGCAATCGATTCGTCTTATACCAAAGCAATGCTTCAGTTGGAAGCTGATTTTCCTAATCATGTGCATTTAATGACGGGATTGCATCCTACTTCCGTAAAGGAGAATTATATGGAAGAGTTGCGCCATGTGGAAGAGCTCCTTTCTAAAAGAAAATTTGTTGCGATTGGTGAAATAGGCATTGATTTATATTGGGATAAAAACACCTTGGAAATCCAGCAGGAGGCTTTCAGTCACCAAATTCGGCTTGCGAAACAGTATCGGCTACCAATAGTTAACCATTGCAGAGAGGCATTTGATGAAATCTTTGTGGTTTTGGAAACCGAAAAATCGGATGACCTATTCGGGATCTTTCATTGTTTTACGGGCGATATAGAACAAGCGAAACGCGCCATTTCCTTTAATATGAAATTAGGTATTGGCGGAGTGGTTACTTTTAAAAATGGCGGCATTGATAAGTTTTTGAATCAAATAGATTTGGAACATGTTGTTTTAGAGACAGATTCGCCCTATTTGGCGCCAGTGCCTTATAGAGGAAAACGCAATGAAAGTGCGTACATTATAAAGGTACTTGAAAAACTTTCAGAACTTTATGGCCTGTCTCAAGAAGTCATAGCCGCAATTACTACTGAAAACTCTAAAGCGATATTTAAAGTTTAAATTATGAACACTCAGCCCAACATCTTATTAATCTATACAGGCGGCACCATTGGCATGATCAAAGATGCCGATACGGGCGCCTTAAAAGCTTTTGACTTTGGTAATTTGTTGAAAAATATTCCAGAATTGAAGTTGTTGGATTGCCATATCGAGACCATTTCCTTTGAAGAGCCTATTGATTCCTCTAATATGAATCCGCACTATTGGGTTCAAATTGCTGAAATTATTGAACATAATTATGAGGACTTTGATGGATTTGTAGTGTTACACGGTAGCGATACCATGAGTTATTCGGCTTCTGCCTTAAGTTTTATGTTAGAAAACTTAGCAAAACCAGTCATATTTACAGGGTCTCAATTGCCCATTGGCGATTTACGTACCGATGCCAAGGAAAACCTTATTACGTCCATACAAATGGCATCCTTGCAGCATCATGGGAAGCCAGTCATTACGGAAGTAGGGCTTTATTTTGAATACAAACTGTATCGAGGCAATAGAACGACCAAGATAAATGCGGAACACTTTGAAGCCTTTGAGTCCTTAAATTATCCTGATTTAGCAGAGTCTGGTGTGCATTTAAAAGTGTCAAAAGAACATCTTTTTAAACCTAATGTCCGAAAAAAATTCACGGTTCATAAAAAAATGGAGAACAATATTGCCTTAATAAAGATGTTTCCGGGAATCTCAAAAACGGTGTTGGAGTGCATGTTTTCCTCTCCTCATATTAAAGGAATCATATTGGAAACCTATGGCGCAGGAAATACAACGACCGAAAATTGGTTTACAGATTTGGTCGAAAAAACTATAAAAAAGGGAGTTCCTGTGATAAATGTGACCCAATGTTCGGGCGGAAGTGTCATCATGGGACAGTATGAAACCAGTTCTCAGCTTAAAAATATAGGGGTTATTTCAGGAAAAGACATCACAACTGAGGCTGCAGTGACCAAATTGATGTATTTGTTGGGAGAAAAAATTTCTGCTAAATCGTTCAAAACCATATACGAAACATCATTAAGAGGTGAAATGTCTTAAAATTAACGAATAAAATTTTTTACGCCAATATATTTTTTCGTTATTTGACAAAGCAAATGAACTTTAAATTTTAGAGAGGTGGCCGAGCGGTCGAAGGCGCACGCCTGGAAAGCGTGTATACCTCAAAAGGGTATCGAGGGTTCGAATCCCTTTCTCTCTGCAACTTAATTTTGATGATGGTTGTGTTTCACATTGAGGTCAAACTTCGTTATCGAAATTTTTTGTTAATCACGGGGAGTATTATAGAGTTGGTAACAACATTGATCTAAAAACACTCTCCGTAATTTTATTTTTTAATTACAATTTTTTTATATCTTTAACACTTTAACTAATAAATTAAGATCAGAACAATGAAAAGACTATTTTCTATCCTAGCCATTGCAGGAATCATGGCTTTCGGAACTGTAAGTGCAAATAACTATGCAGCTACAGCATCAATGGCAACTACAACGGTTGCAACAGTAACTCAGGACGAGACGACAGCTAATGCTGCTGGACAAGACCTTGGGTTTCATCAAGAATTAAAAAAACGTTTTATTGAAGGTGGCGCAGGATTTATGGGCGTTGTATTGCTTTGTTTAATTTTAGGACTTGCAATTGCTATTGAAAGAATTATCTTTTTAAATTTATCAACTACCAATACTAAAAAATTAGTTCAGAATGTAGAAGATGCTTTACAATCTGGCGGTATCGAAGCTGCAAAAGAAGTTTGTAGAAATACAAAAGGACCTGTTGCATCTATTTATTACCAAGGTTTGGATAGAGCTGATGAAGATTTAGATGCTGCTGAAAAAGCTGTTGTAGCTTACGGTGGTGTACAAATGGGTCAGTTGGAGAAAAACGTGTCTTGGATTTCGTTGTTCATCGCATTGGCACCAATGCTTGGGTTCATGGGTACTGTAATCGGTATGATTCAGGCTTTTGATAAAATTGAAGCTGCTGGAGATATGCAACCATCACTTGTTGCAGGTGGTATTAAAGTAGCACTTTTAACAACGGTATTTGGTCTTATCGTAGCAATTATCCTTCAAGTGTTTTACAATTACATCATCGCTAAGATTGATAGTATTGTAAACGATATGGAAGATGCATCTATCACTTTGATGGATTTGCTAGTGAGATACAAAAAATAAACCGCACAATTAAATAAAATTATGAAAGCACACAAAATATTAAAAATAGTAGCTGGGCTTCTCGGTCTTGCAGGTATCATCTTTTTAGTGATGGTAATTGCAAAGGGTGATGATGCTATTAATGCTGCTGCGCTTGATGGCGACACCGCCATCATAGACCCAATGCTTTATGTAACATACATTATTTTTGCGATGACCTTAGCTTTCGTTTTGTTTTTCGTGATACAGAATCTGTTTACAAATACAGCTTCGATTAAAAGTACGTTAATAGGAGTAGGGGCTTTTGCAGCTGTGTTAGTGATATCATATGTATTGTCTAGTGGTTCTGATGCGTCTCAATATATGTATAACGGAGCTCCCGCTACAGAAAGTGAATCACACTTGGTGGGCGCAGGACTTGTAGCATTTTATATCCTTATTATTGCTGCTGCTGGAGCAATGTTATTATCAGGAGTCAAAAAAATAACTAAGTAATTATGGCAAAAAGATCAGCACCCGAAGTTAATGCAGGATCAATGGCTGATATTGCATTCTTACTTCTTATCTTTTTCTTGGTAACGACTACCATTACAACAGATACAGGTTTAAACAGAAAATTACCACCGATAGATGACTCAGAAGTCACTCCACCTATCATTAGGGAGAAAAATATCTTTACGGTTCTTATTAACGGAAGGAATCAACTTATGGTTGAAGAGCAGTTGATGGAACTTAAAGATTTGCGAAAAGCAGCCGTTGAATTTTTGGATAATGGGGGCGGTGTCGATGTCAATGGCAAACCTTGTGATTACTGTCATGGTAAAAAGGACCCAGCATCATCTGACCATCCTGATAAAGCCATCATTTCGTTAAAGAATGAGAGGGAGACCAAGTACGCAATGTACATCTCGGTTCAAAACGAATTGGTAGCAGCTTACAATCAGTTAAGAGACAGAAGAGCTATGGAACTTTATGGTGTAACTTTGAAGCAAATGGAAGCCAATCTGAGTGATGTCAATTGGGCAGGAAATAAGGAAACTCTTAAGGAGAAAATCGAAAGGATTAAGCTTTAATATCCTCAAAAGCTATCAGAGGTTCAATAATAATTTAGAAAAACATCAATATGGCCAAATTTAATAAAAAGAAGTCAGGCGAATTACCGGCAATATCAACAGCGTCATTACCTGACATTGTATTTATGCTATTGTTCTTTTTTATGGTGGCAACTACAATGCGTGAAACTACGCTGAAGATTGAAAATAAATTACCATTTGCTGACCAGGTTGAGAAACTTGATAAAAAAGATTTGGTAATGTATATTTATATTGGAAAACCAACTGAGGCATTTCAAAATAAATTCGGTAAGGAAGCTCGTATTCAATTAAATGACAAGTTTGCTGATTTATCCGAAATTAGATCTTTTATTGCCTCTGAAAGAGCCTCAAAAAGAGAGGAGCTTGTTCCGTTTTTGACTGTTGCTCTTAAAGTGGATGAGAATGCCAATATGGGTATTGTCAGTGACGTTAAGCAAGAACTTAGAAAAGAGAATGCATTGAAAATAAACTATACCACCAAAAAAGGTGATGTTTCTTCGAACAGAAAAAACTAGTTTATCAGTTAAATAGTCTATAAGGCATCCTAAGTTATTAGGATGCTTTTTTTTTGGTCAAGATTCAAAAGTGCAGCAATATCATTTATATTTGTAGTATGAAGACCGTTCTATTTATTGTCATGTTCTCTTTGATGTCCTCAATGGTGTTTTCACAGCAACCTAAAGATGTCGATACCACTTTTGTGGATTACAAGTACAGAGAGGATCAATTCTACTTGTCAGTGACCTATAATCTTCTTGGTAATAAGCCAAATGAAATCAAACAAAGTGCATTTTCAAGCGGCATGCATTTTGGGGTAATTCGCGATTTTCCTTTTAATGAACGTAGAAATAAAGCGTTCGGAATCGGTTTGGGACTCTCCGTAAACTCCTACAATCAAAACATGTTAATTTCTGAAGATGCTACTGGCGATTATAACTATCAAATTATTGATGAAAGCCAAATAGCGATCAAAAGAAATAAGTTCACGACGTATTTGTTTGAAGTGCCATTACAATACCGTTGGCGCACCTCTACAGCCAAGGATTATAACTTTTGGCGTATTTATACCGGTGTGAAATTTGGTTACGTGATTAATAATTCATCAAAATTCAGGGGGAGTATCGACGATATTAAACATAGTAGCATTGATGATTTCAACAAATTGCAATACGGTCTTACCCTTAGCGCAGGTTATTCTACTTGGAACTTTAGTGTTTATTATGGTCTTAATCCTATTTTTAAGGACACTGCACAGCTAAACGGCAAATCCATGGACATGAACAGTATCAACGTTGGATTGATCTTCTATGTGCTTTAGAATGGCCTAATGGAAGATAAGCAAAGTAAAGAAGCGCTAAGAAATGCAGATAAGAGAAAGAAAGCACAATTAACAACACAAGAAGGGTTAAGCTTTTTTATTTTTTTCTGAATTTTAATTCGCATTTAAATTCTAAAAGTCACAATCTAATAGAAACTGAGCGTTTTGATGAATTCAGATTTGACAAGAAAAAGGAGCAAATTGAAATGGCTAAAATTGCAGGTTTATTATTTTATCTCGTCACCTAATCTCTACAGCCAGTAATTCAACAACACCAATTGCGGTGTTAATCCTATAAAAACTCCCATCACTAACTCTGCATTGGTGTGTGCCTTTAAGTGTAATCTCGACGTGGCGATAGCGCCAAGGATGACGCACATTAAAGCTATGGTTCCATTGATGTTGATCTTGAAATGGATGCTGAGTGCAAGCGCAAACATAAAAAAACCTGCACTTCCTATCATGTGAATACTTGCCTTGAATTTTAAAAATGCCAAAAACAAACAGGCTAATGTTGAGAATAAAATGCCCAAATAGAAATAATATAATTCAGGAATTTCCTCATAAGGCAGGACTCTTTTCAAGATCAGAATCAAGATCAAAACGTTTAGAATTAAAGGAATTATCCGCTCCTTGCTCGTTTTTAATTCGAGAGATTCCACTTGTTTAATGGTTTTGAGTAAGAAATATATCAGTATAGGTAAAATGACGGTCAAAATTGTAATCGAAAATACTTTTGCCCTGATGACCGGTTCTGGGATAAAACGTGGTGTTTTTGAAAAATAGAAAATGACCCCTAATAAGGGCATGAGTAATGGATGAAAAATGTAAGAGATACTTTTTAAAAGATAATGTATCATATTTTTTTTCGTAAACGTGCCACAGGTATGTCCAATTGTTCTCTGTATTTGGCAACTGTACGTCGTGCGATAGGGTAGCCTTTTTCTAAAAGAATGGAAGCTAGTTTCTCATCGGTAAGTGGTTTGCGCTTATTTTCATCTTCAATTACCGTTTCCAGGATCTTTTTGATTTCTCGAGTGGAGACTTCTTCGCCTTGGTCATTGGTCATGGATTCTGAAAAGAATTCCTTGATCAATTTGGTGCCATAAGGTGTGTCCACATACTTACTGTTCGCCACACGCGATACCGTAGAAACATCCATTTCAATTTCATCAGCAATATCCTTTAAAATCATCGGTCGTAGCTTACGCTCGTCGCCCGATAAAAAAAACTCCTTTTGATAGTGCATAATAGCGCTCATGGTCACAAATAAGGTTTGCTGACGTTGTTTAATGGCTTCAATAAACCACTTGGCAGCATCCAATTTCTGTTTGATGAACATTACCGCATCCTTTTGTGATTTGGACTTCTCCTTGGCCTCCTTATAGCCCTTCATCATGTTGCTGTATTCTCGTGACACATGAAGTTCTGGCGCATTTCTGCCATTTAGGGTCAACTCTAATTCGCCATCCACAATCTTTATGGCAAAATCTGGGACGATATGTTCTACAATGCGGTTATTACCCGCATAAGAACCTCCTGGTTTGGGATTTAAACGTTCTATTTCATCAATGGCATCCTTGAGTTGTAACTCAGTGATGTCAAATTTTTGAATTAATTTTTTATAATGCTTTTTGGTAAATTGATCAAATGCAGTATCGATAATGTGAATAGCCAACTCTACATCCGGATTTTTTTCCTTGCGATGTAATTGGATGCTCAAACATTCCTGAAGGTTGCGTGCGCCAACGCCTGCAGGATCCAATTGATGAACTATATGGAGTACTTTTTCAATTGATTTTTCGTCCGTAAACACATTCTGCGTAAAGGCCATATCGTCCATAATCTCTGCTAGCGAGCGACGGATATAACCACTTTCATCAACACTGCCTACCAAAAACTCGGCAATATCACGCTCATCATCCGTTAGTCTGAAGGTGTTTAATTGGGTGGTCAAATATTGAGTAAAAGAAGTTCCCGCTGCAAACGGAATATCTCGATCTTCATCATCTGCACTGTAATTATTGACTTGAGTTCTATAATCTGGAATATCGTCGTCACTCAAATACTCGTCAATGTTGATGTCTTCGCCAATTTGTTCATTTTCTTCGTACTCGTCCTGCGTGTTGTCAAATTCGTCAAACTTGTCATCGAACTCATCCTCTTCCTTTCCTGATTCCAAGGCTGGATTTTCTTCCATTTCCTGCTTTAAACGTTGTTCAAATGCTTGTGTAGGCAATTGAATCAACTTCATGAGCTGAATCTGTTGCGGCGACAACTTTTGTGATAATTTGAACTGTAAGTACTGTTTAAGCATGCGTATCAAGGTTTAACTCTAAAAATAGAAAAAACAATCTATATAAGTGAAAAATATAAATTGTTTTGTGAAAGTTTTACGTTTTAAGGAAGACCAGACAGGTTTCTAAAACCTGTCTGGTCATTAGGGTTATTTAGAACTCTGCATTATGCGGTGTTCTTGGAAAAGGGATGACATCACGGATGTTGCCCATTCCTGTAGCAAACATTACCAAACGTTCAAAACCAAGTCCAAAACCAGAGTGTACTGCGGTGCCGTATTTGCGTAAATCCAAATACCACCATAGTTCTTCTTCATCAATGTTCAAGGCTTTCATCTTTTCCTTAAGAACTTCTAAACGTTCTTCACGTTGAGAGCCACCAACCATTTCACCGATGCCTGGGAATAGAATGTCCATGGCGCGAACCGTTTTTCCATCTTCATTCAAACGCATATAAAATGCCTTGATATTGGCAGGATAATCAAATAAAATCACAGGACATTTAAAGTGTTTTTCAACTAAGAAACGTTCGTGTTCACTTTGAAGATCTGCACCCCATTCTGTAATAAGATATTTGAATTGCTTCTTTTTATTAGGTTTTGAATCGATTAAGATGTCAATGGCTTCGGTATAGCTAACGCGTTTGAAGTTATTGTCAATAACAAATTTCAGTTTTTCAATCAGACTCATTTCTGAACGCTCAGCTTGAGGTTTTGATTTTTCTTCCTCCAACAAGCGTTGTTCTAAAAACTCCAAATCCTCACGGTTGTGTTCTAAAACATATTTTAGCACTGATTTCAAGAAATCTTCAGCAAGGTCCATGTTTCCGGCTAGATCCATAAAAGCAACTTCTGGTTCAATCATCCAAAATTCTGCTAAATGGAGAGAGGTATTAGAGTTCTCGGCTCTAAAAGTTGGTCCAAAAGTATATACTTTACCTAAGGACATGGCGTAGGCTTCTGCTTCCAATTGTCCCGAAACGGTCAAGTTGGTTTCCTTTCCGAAAAAATCTTCAGAATAATCTACTTTGCCGTCTTCAGTTAATGGTGGGTTTTTTGGATCCAATGCACTAACGCGGAACATTTCGCCGGCACCTTCAGCATCACTTCCCGTAATGATTGGGGTGTGCATATAGTAAAATCCGTTGTCATTAAAATACTTATGAATGGCAAATGATAATGTGGAACGCAAACGCATTACCGCACTAAACGTATTGGTTCTAGTACGTAAGTGTGCATTTTCGCGTAAAAATTCAAAAGAGTGTTTTTTAGGCTGAATAGGAAAGGTTTCCGGATCAGAATCT
Organism: Gelidibacter sp.; assembly: GCF_039916245.1. Lineage (GTDB taxonomy): Bacteria > Bacteroidota > Bacteroidia > Flavobacteriales > Flavobacteriaceae > Gelidibacter. The sequence continues at coordinate 10,483 of NZ_JBDSLS010000118.1, read as the reverse complement.
CCCAAAATGACAATTTTGTCTACTTGAATTTCAACCGATTGTCCCTTGCCTTGACTTTCGATCAATTGGCCTTTAATATGAACGGCAGCACCCGTGGTAATGCGCTTTAATGTTTTTTCGTCCGTATTTTCAAAATCCACAACACACTGAATGTTTTGAAGTGTTGAACCATCATTTAAAGCAATAAAACGATTCGCTCTAAAGGTTCTTACCCAACCTTTAATATCAATGTCTTGCGATTTAAAATCTGCTTTTAATAATTCTGCAACGGTTTTAGATGTCATAGTCATAAATTTAAGAGTGCAAAGATAAAAAAAGCCTCATGGCTTTCAATCTTTAATGACGAAAAAACAAGTGTTTAGAGGTATAAATCCATGAGCAACGCTAATTTGTTCAATTCAATGCTGAGATCTTTTGGTTTACTGTCTCTCCTATCTTTTAGAGAGTAATTTTTTCAACTTGATTCTTCTCGTGTCTTTACTCTTCGAAATAAACATGCAGGTCATTATAAAAGCAAAAAAATCTCCAATTATGGAGATTTTAATTGCAATATAAATGTATGATTACTATTAGTTTTTTGTAATGCGCTTAGTAGCAAAACCATTATCTGAATAAATTTTCAAGACATATATTCCGGCATTAAGGGCTTCGATATTAAGCGAGGTATTCAAAGCTTGAATTTTCTTTTCCAGAACTTTGCGACCATTAATATCAAATAGGCTAGCGTCGGCTTGAATTTGATCTCTTAATTTGATGTTAAACATGTTTGTTGTGGGATTTGGATAAACGCTTACAAAATTAGAGTCGCTTAAGTCGTTTAAATCCATAGTGTCATCAGAATAGTAATAGGTTGATCTCGTTTCAATCTCCCAGGTTGCAGCACCTCGAACAGGTATTTGGGCACTGGTGTTTTCGCTCGTGATACTAGTTAGTAATTTGTTGTAATGAGCTATATCATCAAGCCCAGCATCATTTTGATATGAATTGGTGTTAAATGGATTTCTATATTTTGATAGTAAGATTGTCTTATCATAAGTATAATCTATTTTGTCATTTTCCTCCCAAATAATGCCGTCTGGAGATTTTGAATAGATTTCAGTAATTCTATTACCACTGGTGTCTGTTGTAAAATTAATTTTATCATCATTTTTCCACGCTACTCCCTCCCATGTTTGGAACAGTATTTCTTCAATTCTATCGCTTGATGCATTTCTTTTATATATAGTTTTGTCAGACAAGACCCAGATATTATTTTCGAAATCTTCAATAATAATTTCTGATATTTTGTTCGCCACATAATTAACAACGCCTCTTTCATCATTAATCCACAGCGTACCGTTCCATTCGAAGGAATTGAAGGAAGCAATATTATTTCCGGAATAAACAAAATCTGTTTTATCTTCTGGTTTCCAAACACCATTATCCCAGGTATAGGTTATTTCTTGAATGATTTTATTGTTAGTGTAGGTAAGTACATCTCTAAATATGTTGGTGTATGCTTTTGTGAAATCATTCCAACTTGAAAAAACAGTCTCCGTTAAGTTGCCGTTATTGTCATATGTATATTGAATTTTTGAAGCTGGAATCCAAGCAATGGATAACCAATAAAAATCTTTAGTTTCTGCTAATTCTCCTTTAGAGTTGTAAGTGTATTCTTCTTTGAGAGCTTCACTATAAACTTGTGTGTCTGAATCATAATATTCTACAATTTTATGAGTCAGCGATTCCTGACTATAGGTAGTAAACAGACCTAATAAAAAAGTGAGTACGAAGAAAAGTATATGTTTTTTCATAATTCAAGTTTTAAGATTATTAAATTTATATAGATGCAGTAAGGCCTTTTGAATCAGGATAATACAGAATTTGGAGGTCTTATAAAATTAGAGAAAAAAAACGATATCTTTAGAGAATTTGATCGAAAGTTTGAATCACTTTCAAAGATATTTTTCTACATAAAAAACACCTTAGGTCAACATAAGGTGTTTTGATTATAAACGGCTAGACTTGTAATAAGCTATTTATACTTTTTCTTATGAATTTAAGTTGGACTCATTCTCTGAGTCATCTTCCTCAGGAATTATATTAATCGAAGGCTTCTTCAATGTCTCTTTATTGGCAATACTTTTTTCTAAAGATAATAGCAGGGATGGTAAGAGTACCAGATTGGATAACATTGCAAATAATAAAGTTGTAGAGACTAAGGCTCCTAAAGCCACCGTTCCTCCAAAACTCGATAAGGTAAAGACTGAGAATCCGAAGAATAATACAATGGACGTGTAGAACATGCTCACACCAGTTTCGCGCAATGCCCCATAAACCGATTGTTTTATTTTCCAATTATTCGCTTGTAGTTCTTGACGGTATTTTGCTAAAAAGTGAATGGTATCATCTACTGAAATTCCAAAGGCAATACTAAATACCAAAATAGTCGATGGTTTAATCGGAACTCCCAAATAACCCATTAATCCAGCGGTAATTAACAACGGCAAAAGGTTGGGGATCAATGAAATGACGATCATCCTAAAAGATCTGAATAAATACGCCATAAATAAAGCAATCAGAAAAATGGCAAGAGAGAGGGAAATCACTAAATTCTTGACCAAATATTTAGTGCCTTTTTGAAATACCAAGGCCTTTCCGGTCATGGTCACGTTATAATTTTCGGCTGGAAATAATTTATTGATTTCAGTTTGAAGATCTTCTTCAATACGTTCCATTTTATCCGTGCCAATATCTTTCATAAAGGTGGTAATGCGGGCGTAACGACCGGTGCTATCTACGAAGCTTTTTAGCATATCAGCTTCAGTGTTGGAGTTTTTGGCATAAGACAAGATAAAACTGTTTTCTTGACTGGTAGGAAGTTGATAATATTTTGGATTACCGTTATAATATGCTTGTTTAGAATATTTGACGAGACTCACTACAGAAATTGGCCTCGACAATTGCGGAATTTCAATGATAAGATCTTCCTGCTCATTCATGCGTTTGAGCGTGCTCAATGTCATGACGCCTTTTTTGCGTTTGGTATCGATCATGATTTCCAAAGGCATAATCCCGTTGAACTCATTTTCAAAAAAGCGAATATCCCTGAAAAACTCTGTGTTTTGGGGCATATCTTCAATAAGACTTCCAGAAATTTTGATTTGAAAAATCCCAATGATACTTATAGTTAACAACGATACCGCAGTCAAGTAAATAGTGATGCGGCGGTGTTTGACCATGCCTTGTATCCAATTGGTAAAACTATTGATCCAGCGTCGGTTGAAATGGTTTAAATGGCGCTCTTTCGGAGACGGTAAAAAGGAATAAATAATAGGTATAATCAGAATTGAGAGCAGAAATATAGAAATAATGCTCAATGAAGAAACGATACCAAATTCTTTTAAAAGCGTGCTTTCTGTCAGGATAAATGTTGCAAATCCAGTTGCTGTTGTGGCGTTGGTCATTAAAGTGGCATTTCCAATTTTGGTAATGACACGTTGCAAGGATTTCACTTTATTTCCATGAAGTTTGACTTCCTGTTGGTACTTATTAATGAGGAAAATACAGTTGGGAATTCCAATAACAATAATCAGCGGCGGAATTAATGCGGTCAACACCGTGATTTCGTATCCCAAAAGTCCAATAATACCAAAAGTCCACATGACCCCAATACATACCACAACAAGGGCGATTAATGTGGCTCTAAACGATCTGAAAAATAAAAAGAAAATGAAAGAGGTTACAAAAAGCGCTGCGCCAATAAACAATGGGATTTCACCCACAATATTTTCAGAATTGAGGGTTCGGATATATGGCATCCCTGAAACTCGGACATCCAGATTGTATTTTGCTTCGAAATCAGCAATTTTAGGTTGAAGAATATCGACGATAAAATCTTTTCGTGTCGAGGTATTGACAATATCTTTATTAAGATAAATGGCAGTCCTGATGGTTCGGGTTTCTTTATTGAAAAGGAAATTGTCATAAAAAGGATATTTATGAAATAATTCTTGTTGCAAGGTGTCAATTTCTTCCAATGATGTCAAAGAATCCTTGATAAAAGGTTCTAAATCAAACCTCTCTTTTTCAGTATTTTTGACGAGTTTCTTTAAATCTTTTATGGATAGGACAGCATCGACTTCATCATAATACTTGAAACTTTCAGAAAGCCGGTTCCAGGCATTTAATTTTTCGACCGTAAACAAAGTCGGATCTTTGACGCCAAGCACCACAAGATTGCCTTCTTCTCCAAAAATCCTTAAGAATTCGTTATAAGTAATATTAACTTCATTGTCGTCAGGTAGCAGATTGGCTTCCGTAAAAGTAAAGCGCATATACTTCCATTGCGTACTTAAGAAAAAAGTCGCTAAAGCAATAAGGATAAGAATGATAATTCTGTTGCGTAAGATTAATCTTGCCGCAACCTTCCAGAAGTTTATTGTAGACAGTTTAAACATGGCTTATTTTACTACTGCAAAGGTAAAACAAACAAAATATTTGAAAGGCCTCTATAAGGTAAGATTGAAGGTAAACTTCACGGCCACATTATCAGTAAATATTGGTAAATGGTAAGCGCCGTATCGGTAGGCAAAGCTTAATCCAAATCCAAAAAGTATCTTGTTCACCTCAAGTCCACCCTCCGAATATCCTTTGTTAAGTGTGCCAAAAGTAATACCTTGATGCCGATCAATATTACTCATGTTTCCTAAAGCAAAACGGGAAATCAAGACCATTTGTGGTTTACTAAATTTCGAATCATAAAAGGGCTTCAGGGCATGCTTTAGTTGAAGAGTTGCAAACCGGTCTGAAAAAAACTCGTTGAAATACATGGTTTCAAAACTGTTAATTCCTGCGACAGAAAACCGATTTAAAATGGTCAGTTTGTTGATGTTGTTAGGGTAGGCATGGTACAAATTGGTCAATGGGGTTGTGCCTATGGCAATACCGCCCGTTAAAGTGGCTTCTGTAAAGGAGTCGCCCTCGGCATTGTGTTCCAATTTATAGATCGTCCTAAAGTCTATTTTAGTAAAATTAAAATCGCCACCTAATACATCTTTAAAGCTTTTAGACATTTGAAGGGTAAAGTTTGGAAAACCTTCCTTTTGAACTTCTTCATCACCAACGTTTTCAAAAGTATTGAACGGATTCCATTGTAAGGATACTTTTGCAATACTCATCCGGAATTCCTTAAAAGCGGTTTCATCCACCAAAAAAGCATAGTTGTAGGTTGGGTTCACATTACTTCTAGAAAATTGGGTCTCGGATAACAAATACGGTGTGATCCTATGTTCAAGAGCTATTGATTTGGTAATATGATGATGAAACAGATTAATGTTAATTAATCGAGGCTCGAAAAACGAAAAGAAACGTTTGTCAGTTAAAAAAGTGGAGCTTCCCGTTTCCTGTAAATCGTCAGTATAGGCAAGGTTGATCCATGTCCCTGAATCTTTAGACAGTCTAAAACCTCCGCCAATGCTATATTTAAAGGTATGATCTCTAAATCCATAAACGAGATAGCCGTTCATTCGGTATTTTTCAGAAAGGTTGTCATTGGTTCTTCCTCCCAAGCCAGTCCGTATCCCTTCATGTTGATTATATTTTATCAGATAACGAAGGTCAATATCTATATATTTAGTGGGGAAAAAGCCATTCCCTATTTGTTTGAAAAACTTGCTTTTCTTGATGGAATCCTGTTCTACAACGGTTAGTGTGTCTCCCGTTTTAGTTGGAATTTGTGACTGTGTTGACCATATACAAACGATAAAAAAAAGATAAGCACAGTATTTTTGCATATAGTGATTGGATAAATGTTAATGTAGTGCTAAAAAAAGCGACTTGTGAGTCGCTTTAAATTATACGGTCATGATTTCCTTTTCTTTTACCTCTAAGGCTTCATCAATTCTTTTAACGTACTTATCGGTTAATTGTTGTACTTCTCCTTCTGCACTTTTTTGAATATCTTCAGAAACGTCAGTCAACTTCTTGATTTCATTATTAGCATCTTTTCTTGCACTGCGCACACCGATTTTGGCGTCTTCAGCTTCAGCTTTGGCTTGTTTAGCCAAGTCACGTCGGCGCTCCTCCGTTAATGGTGGAACACTAATGATGATGAGGTCGCCATTATTCATCGGGTTGAAGCCCAAGTTTGCGATTTGAATCCCTTTTTCAACTTCTTGAATCATTTTTTTCTCCCAAGGTTGTACGGTAATTGTCCGACCGTCAGGTGTATTTATGTTGGCAATTTGGGTTAATGGCGTTTGAGCACCATAATAGTTGACCATTACGCTGCCTAACATGGCTGGGCTCGCTTTGCCCGCTCTAATATTTCCAAATTGCTTTTCAAGATGCTTGATGGCATTAGCCATGGCTTCTTTTGTACTATCTAATATAAAGGTAATGTCTTCGTTCATCGTTAAAAATTTTTATTTCTAAAACAATCCAAAAAATGAGCCAAATGGCAGGTTTTGATTTATAGATTAACTGTAGTTCCAATTTTTTCCCCAGAAATCACTTTTAAAAGATTTCCTTTTTTGTTCATGTCAAAAACAATAATTGGCAATTCATTTTCCTGACTTAGTGTAAAGGCAGTGGTGTCCATTACTTTCAGCCCTTTGCTCAATACATCATCAAAGGTAATGTGATCGAACTTAACTGCACTGGTGTCTTTTTCAGGATCTGTGTTGTAAATACCATCAACGCGAGTTCCTTTTAAAATTACATCAGCTTCTATTTCAATAGCTCTCAAAACAGCTGCTGAATCGGTGGTGAAATACGGATTTCCAGTGCCACCACCAAAAATAACCACACGTCCTTTTTCTAAATGGCGCATTGCTTTTCTTCTGATAAAAGGCTCTGCGACTTGGTTGATATGCACTGCTGATTGTAATCGTGTTGGCATACCTGCATCTTCGAGGGCGCTTTGTAATGCTAATCCATTAATTACTGTTGCTAACATGCCCATGTGGTCTCCTTGTACACGATCCATACCAGCGCTTGCACCGGCAACACCTCTAAAAATGTTTCCACCTCCGATAACGATGGCGACTTCAACACCCAATTCAATGATTTCTTTAATGTCTTCAGCATATTCTGCCAATCGTTGTGGGTCAATTCCGTATTGACGATCTCCCATCAGTGCTTCGCCTGAAAGTTTGAGAAGAATTCTTTTGTATTTCATGTGTATATACTTATTGTTTTTCAATGGTCACATGCTATTCGCCATTAATCTTTCTCTTTGGTGTTAAAATTTTTAGCATGCTCATTTCATGTGTTTGTACTTATTGTTTTAATGGACACATGTTGCTCGCTTTGAATCATTCCCATGGGTTTTAAAATTTTTAGCATGCTCATTTCATGTGTTGTGTCGAAAAATTTAGCAAATATAATGATTATTGTAATTTACAAAAGTAGAAGTTGCTTATTGTAGTGGTTTAAACTTTTTCCATTCGCTAAAAAATAGTAAACTTTCGCTTTAACACCAAAAGTTTTAACCATTTCATTTCCATTTTAAGGTTTCCATGATGTGTTTGATGTCTTTCTTTAAATAGTCGGCCGCAGGTAAAATGGAATCATAATTGGGCTTTGCGTAAAAATAAAGTGAACCATTCAAGAAATGATTGACACTATCTGTAACGTAAAACTGAGATTGTGATGCAGCATTGCCACCAATCTCATAGAACATTCCATACACCCGATGGTCTTTGTTTTCGTAAAAATCGCCTTCAATCACATCTGCTTTTTGAGTATGCTCTTGAGTCAGGTTTTGAGAGTCTCTGATCAAAGGAATGAGGTTGTTTTCGGTAACCTTAATATAGGTCAGGTAAATAGTGCCTTTTAAGGACGGGTAGTCTATGTTGATGCCAAATGAACGATTTTTATCGTCTATTTTGACTTTTCTGATCTTCGGTGCTAGGGTGTTTTTTTCGAAAGTGAAAGGCAAATCGGTATCTGTTTCTTTATATTCCGCTGGTGGATAATCCAGTCGTAAAAAACCTTTTGGTTTAGGAACGGGATCTTCGCCGCACGAAAAACAGAGGCTAACGATTAATGCAAGGGCTAAAACTTTAAATTTTATCATTTTAAAATAGTAAATTTCACTTGTTTGATGCGCTTTTTATCTAAAGCTTCAATAGTGAAAACGTAATTTTTGAAATTTATTTTACTGTTACGTCGTGGGAAAACTCCTGAAATTTCTAAAACGAAACCTGCAATGGTTTCCGCCTCGCCTTTATGGTTTTCAAAGTCAGAGTCATCTTCAAGATTCAGGATTTTGTAAAATTCCTTTAAGGTTGTTTTTCCATCAAATGAATAATTGTAATCATCTATTTTGGTAAACATCAAATCATCAACATCAAATTCATCACTGATATCGCCTACAATTTCTTCAATAACATCTTCCAACGATACCAAGCCAGAAGTACCGCCATATTCATCCACCACAACTGCTAAATGCACTTTTTTCTCTTGGAATTCTGCCATTAAGTCGTCCAGCTTTTTGTTTTCTGGCACAAAAAACGGATCGCGCAACAAGGCGGTCCAATCAAATTGTTTTCGGTCAATATAAGGGAGAAGGTCTTTAACGTATAATATGCCAACAACATTGTCAATGGTTTCCTTGTAAACAGGAATTCTTGAATAGCCATTTTTAATGACTTCTGGAATGATTTCAGAATATTTCAGATCGTTCGACAAAGCGAAAATGTCAATTCGAGGACGCATAACCTGTTTGGTGTCTGTATTTCCGAAGGAGACAATTCCTTGCAGGATTTTATGTTCTTCCATGGTCGTCTCATGCGCGCTAGTAAGTTCTAAAGCTTGAGACAGTTGATCCACACTGATATTGGATTTCTGTTTTCCCAACTTATTGTGGATGCCCACTGTGATAGAACGCATAGGCAAACTTATTGGCGAAAAGATAACATCCAAGACTTTAATGGGTTGTGCCATGAACATTGCAAATTTAATTCGGTTTCTGCTGGCGTAAATCTTTGGTAGGATTTCTCCGAAAAGTAAAATTAAAAATGTAGCAACGACCACATCAAATATAAAAGCAAGATCCAATTTAAATTGGAAAATATTGATAATCATATTTCGCCCTTCAAACGCCGCTTTACTTATGGTAGCAAAGAGCAATACGGTAGCGATATTGATGAAGTTATTCGCAACGAGTATGGTGGCCAATAATTTTTTAGGACGTTCCAGAAGTTTTGATATAATTTGGAATGCAGTCGATTTTTGCTGTAAACCATTGTCAATGTCAGAACGCGTTAGTGAGAAAAAAGCTACTTCAGCACCCGAGATAAGCGCGGAGCAGGTAAGTAATACACATATAGAAATAACTCCTATAATTAATGAGATGTTATCCGAAGATAGAAAGATTAGTAGTTGCGTGGGTTCAGGGTCCAATACAAAAGGGATTAGTTAGATTTTTAAAATGGTAAATCATCATGTTGTTCAGGTTCGGCACTATTGGTATTTGGGATTGATGCCGATTGTCCTGGGTTTGAAAGATTGTCCTGATTTTCATTTTTTGTGGTCAAAAACGTAAAATCGGTACATTGTATTTCTGTGGAATAACGCTCGATGCCCTTGTCGTCAGTCCATTTTCTTGTTTTGATACGACCTTCAATATATACTTTGTCGCCTTTGCTCAAATATTTTTCACAAATTTCGGCGGCTTTGTTGCGTACTACGATATTATGCCATTCGGTATTGCTAATACGTTCATTGGTTTGCTTACTTGTATAAGTCTCATTGGTGGCCAAAGGAAATCGTCCAACGCAATTTTTATCATCAAAATAGTGCATTTTCACATCATCTCCCAAGTGACCAATTAACATGACCTTATTTAAAGTGCCAGACATAATTTATTTGAAATTTAGATGCAAATTTAACCATTTGCAATGACTTATTTAAAAGTAATGAAAATATATGAGTTATTATTTGTTGCCGTTTGAATTTGTCAGTCTATATTGATAATTCGTTTTATGTCATTTTTTAATACGGGAAAATTATAGTACAGCACTTATAGTAAGAGTGCTTTTTTTTCTTTATCAAATTTCTCTGTGAATCTCTATTTTATTTGTGCTCTGTGTAACTCTGTGGAATGGCTTTTACAGTATACGAATCATCTGGTTTTTATGGAACGCAGAGGACGCGGATTTCTTATGATTTTAAACTGATTCTTTTTTGGACATGGATTTCACTGATTTTCACAGATAGATAACGTGATTAATAAAATTTTTCCTTTGTGCAACTCTGCGTAATAACTTTCTAAATAGCTAATCAAAGAATTCATCAATAAAATTACTAATCAAAATAGGCGTTGGATAGGTCTTTATTTTTGCAATAGGAATTCCATTATGCGGGAGTTTTTCAACTTCAATAATCCAGAATTTGGTATGTAAATGCTGATGCGAAAGTTTGTGCACAATGTCCTTACTATTATATAGACTAAATTCAAAAGGAGCGTCCTTAAATAAAGACTGTATAAAAGGATGCT
>NZ_JBDSLS010000117.1:0-4497 GCF_039916245.1 Gelidibacter sp. | reverse complement strand
GGGTTAAGGTAGCTGTCAAAATCAAAGAGTCCTTTGTCATTGGTAGCGCGGCTTGTGAGATACACGCCTAATGGGAGCATGATCAAGGTAGAAAGCCAAGTGGCTAAAATCGGATTGAAAGAACCATTTTCCGCACTGTTTTTAGCAAAGATTCCTATAAAGTGATAGGTCAGGAATAATAGGATGGCCACCACCAATGGCAATCCAATACCGCCTTTTCTAATCAATGCCCCTAAAGGCGCACCCACAAAAAAGAGGATAAAACATGCAAACCCCAACACATACTTTTCATGGAGCGCCATCAAATGCTTGTTCAGCACTTTGTCTGAAATGTTCATGAATTGATCTTTCGTGGTTATAATTTGGGTGGTACTGGTAACCGTGTTTAACGCCAGGTTCACGATTTGCAATTTGCTTTTATTTTCAAAAAGATCGAGAATGTTGCCCTTAAAAATGCTGTCCGTTTCCACCGTTAGATTGGCATTCAGAGTATTAATTGAGGTTCTGCCATATAAGGTTTCTGCAAGCTCCTTATGTTCACTGGATTTTTTATGTTGAAGACTATCAATGGTGTAATTGAGGCCTCCTACATCCAGCATATTATATCTATTGGTATAGCTTTTCTCGTCCAGATCCACATCGTTCAACGCTGCAAAATCCACATTCATGGTGTAGGTGTCAAAATAACTCTTGACCGCTGGTTTTTTTTGAATTTCCTTCGGGTCTTTGCTGTGAATTTCTTCGTAATAATTCCCATTAAATAAAACCAGTTGCAAAATGTTAGAATTGGGATTACTGATGAGTTCTCCTGAATCGGCCAAAATCACTGTATAATTGCCCGGTCGGTTGTTGTTTTGTTGGTGCATGACCACCTTAGATAAATATTGACCACGATCGCCACTTTTTTTATCGACCTTGATATTGAAATTGCCAATTTCATTAAACTGCCCTTCGGCAATGGCCATTTGTTGTTTGAGCTTAGCAATGTTTTTTCGCAGATTGTAGGCATTATATTCCGCCCAAGGAATCACATTATTTGCAAATAAGAAGGTGGTTACGGAAAGTAATACGATAAAAACACTCAAACCTCTCATGGCACGTTGCAATGAAATACCAGTAGATTTCATCGCGGCGAACTCATAGTTTTCGGCAAACGCTCCAAAAACCATGATGGAGGCTAATAAAATGGTCAGCGGTAAAATTAAAGGGATAAGGGTGGGCGTGATGTACAATAAGAATTTGAGAATTGTATCCATATCCAAATCCTTTCCGGCCAATTCAGAAATATATAACCAAACGGCCTGTAAAACAAAAATGAGCATGAGTATAACAAACACGCTCAAAAAAGTTTTTAAGTAGGTCTGAAGTATGTACCTATCCAGTATTTTCATAAAATGATGCCTATCTAATCGAGCTTATTGATGTAATAGCCCTTGTATTTATTAGCATCAAAAGTAAATAAGGTTTTTGAAATAGGCTCATTAGTTTTAAAACTATTTACAGTTAAGGTGGTTTGTGTGCCATTCTTACCGACTTCTATAAGATTGTAGATGTGTTTGGTTTGGGCATCAATTCCTAACAACACTTGCTTGATTTCAGAATTGCTATCAATGGGAGTTAATTTTACATACTGAATTTTTCGTCCACTGATATTTTGAACGATATCCATGGCATAGTTGTAGCCTTGTTTGTAAAACGATAACATCTTACTTGGTGTAATCGTGTTTTCGTCTTCCGTGTTATTTTTTGAGATTGTGACCTCTTCGTCCTCAGGACTGATGGTGTAAAGTGTTTTTCCGTCGTAAATACGAGTTACCCCGAGAATGTTTAAAAGGTATTTTTCACCTTCAATGACTACATCACCACGAGTTTCTTGATTAATATTTTCGCTTGCGTTTCTAAGGACGTATTTAAAATCAATGCTAATGTTATTATAACTTACAACCTTAGCATTGACCTCATTCAATAAGGTCTTCGCTTTTTGTGCATCTTGTGCAAAAGTTGAAAACGATATTAAAACAATGGCAAATACAAGTAATTTTTTCATTATTAAGGGTTTTTTGATGCTTTTATAGAATTTCTATTATATTAAATTTCATTTGCTAAAAGTTGATCCAAAGATGCAAGATCGGGAACCAATACTTGGCGTGCCTTACTGCCTTCAAAATGGCCAACAATGCCAGCAGCTTCCAATTGATCAATCAATCGACCGGCTCTGTTATATCCTAGTTTTAACTTACGTTGCAATAAAGAAGCTGAACCTTGCTGCGCAGTGACAATTACTTCAGCAGCCTCTCGGAACAGTTTATCTCTGTCGGATATGTCTACATCAAGACTTATGCCACTTTCCTCTCCAACATATTCGGGTAAAAGATAGGCATCTGGATAGGCTTTTTGGCCGCCAATAAAATCTGTGACCAATTCAACTTCTGGGGTATCTACAAAAGCACATTGAATCCTGGTCAATTCATTTCCTTGAGTGAAAAGCATATCTCCACGACCAATCAATTGGTCCGCGCCCGAACTGTCCAAAATAGTCCTGGAATCAATCTTAGAAGTCACCCTAAACGCAATTCTAGCAGGGAAATTCGCTTTAATAATACCTGTGATAACATTCACTGAAGGTCGTTGTGTGGCAACAATCAAATGAATTCCAATCGCACGGGCCAATTGTGCCAAACGGGCAATAGGTGTTTCCACTTCCTTACCAGCCGTCATAATTAAATCGGCAAACTCATCCACCACTAAAACGATATACGGTAAAAATTGATGTCCTTCCTCAGGGTTTAATTTACGTTCCTTGAACTTATCATTATATTCCTTGATGTTGCGGCAAAAAGCATTTTTCAACATCTCATAACGATTGTCCATCTCAATACACAAGGAATTCAAGGTGTTGATGACCTTTGTGTTATCTGTGATTATGGCCTCTTCGCTATCGGGTAATTTCGCTAAATAATGACGCTCAATCTTATTGAATAAGGTCAGCTCCACTTTTTTAGGATCCACCAATACAAATTTTACTTCTGCCGGATGTTTTTTGTAGAGTAAAGAAGTTAGAACCGCATTTAAACCCACTGATTTTCCTTGACCAGTAGCTCCAGCCATCAGTAAATGGGGCATTTTAGCCAAATCGACCACAAAGGTTTCGTTGCTGATGGTCTTGCCAAAAGCAATCGGCAATTCCATTTCCGATTTCTGGAATTTCTGAGATGCAATAACCGAACGCATCGATACAATGGTCGAGTTTTTATTGGGTACCTCAATACCGATCGTTCCCTTACCAGGAATTGGTGCGATAATTCGGATCCCTAAAGCAGCCAATGATAAGGCGATATCGTCTTCTAGATTCTTGATTTTTGAGATGCGGACGCCGGCATTGGGAACAATTTCATATAAGGTAACGGTCGGACCGATGGTCGCTTTAATATTGGTAATGCCGATACTGTAGTTGTTAAGGGTGTCAACAATACGGTTTTTGTTTTCTTCAAGCTCATCTTGATCGATGGTAATCCCTTCAGAATCGTATTTTTTTAAAAGATCCAAAGGTGGGAACTGGTATTTGCTCAATTCCAACGTCGGGTCAAATTTTCCATACTCGGCCACTAATCGATCAGATAAGTTATTCTTTTCTGTGGCTTCTTCTGCGATATGCTCCACTTGCATCGTCAATTCATCTTCATCATCCTCCATTTCTTGCTTTTGTTGAGGCACCTCAATACGAAGTTGCGGAGTTTCAATTTTAGGTTCGGGTTTTGGCTTTACAACCGCCGCTACCACGGATTCTACTTTAGCAGGCTTTAAATCGAAAGCCGCTTTTATCGCCTCAGCTTCAGCGCTCAAATCATTATCTATAAGCGCATAAGATTCTGAGGTGTTGGTATCACTTTCAAAATTTTCTTTCATGTCATTTTTAGCCGATTTGAAAACCTTGACTATCATTTCGCCAGTGACTTCAAAGCGGATGGCCGCATAAATAATCAGTCCGAAAAGGAGTAGGAGCGCGGTACCAATAATGCCGATATAATCTTGGAAAAACGAGTTCATTTCAAAACCGATAATTCCACCAAGAGCGTCATATTTATGAGAAAAGAATCCGAAGAAAATAGACAGCCAAATAGCAATGAGCGTTCCCCAAATCCAATGGCTTCTCAGTTTTGCTTTATTGATGTTTAAGGAAACGTAAATTCCGGAAATGAAAATTAATCCAGCAAAAATAAATGCTGACACCCCAAAACCATTCATAATAAAAAAGTGGCTTACCCAGGCGCCCAATTTATTGAGCCAATTTTCGGCCACCACGTCACGAGTGCCAATTTCAGTAAGTGTGCTTTGATCTGCATTTCCTGTAAAAAAGAATGAAAGAAAGGCAATAAACAACAAAGCACCAAGAATTACCAACAAGCTACCAAAAATGAGTTTTTGCTGATTTGATAATTTGATCCCGAAGTTTCGGTACGTTTTTTTGGTTTTAGGTGTTGTAGTACTGCTTTTAGC
>NZ_JBDSLS010000116.1:0-15854 GCF_039916245.1 Gelidibacter sp. | reverse complement strand
TATATTGTCTTCCCCAAGTCCATAACTGCCTTTTCCTGGCCCTTTCACTTCTAAAAGACATTTGAACAGATTTAAATTAATAGAATTGCGGATGGCCATGTCGATGTGCAGCAGACAGCCTAGTTTTGCCTATTGGCACACGGTCAAAATTCCATCGTTTAACACTTCTTAAAAAAATGGAATTAGCGTATCTTGCCAATCTATTTAAAGTTGAGAATTATGGAAGTAAGTAAAGTACTAGATTATATACAAGAAGTCTTAGAAAAGATGCCAGCAGACTGGTTGAATTTAACCACCCATCGTCTAGATATTTATGATGAAGCATTAGCCAAAACGCAGTTCCTGGAACAATTTGAAGACTTATTCAAGACCAATAATTCTGAAACCTCAGCACTCCATAACTTACCGACTGCTTACGATTATATTCGATTAGGTCATCCCCTATCTTGTGTACTGGAATGGACAATTGCTAAATTGCAACATCTACCTTCCGAAAACGTCATCAGTTTTTCATCGCAAACCACGCCTATTTTCGCCATTCTGAGAAAAAACTTATTAGACAATAAAAATACGCAGATCCTTTATACAGATGAATTACCAAAGTTTTTTGATGCTGACGTAGTGCAACGCGTTTATGGTTATCAATTTGAATTAAAAAAAGTTGAGAATGCAGCAGAAATATCCAAATTTGAAGGTAGTACTGTTCTCATTTCACAAGATGACGCATTCGCAACTCCAAATCTTACACAAAATATTGATTTTGTCATCGGTTTGCATGCCGAACTTGGAAGTATTATAATAGTAAATAGTAATAAAAATGAAAGTTATATTTCAGAAATCCAACATGTAAGAAGAAGAGAAACCATTGCCATGACGCCAGCTAATTGTTTGGTGGCGCTAAAGTTACTTATTGGAGAGTCATCTTTTGTTAATAAACAAAGTGATTTAGTCACCAACAAAACAAGTGTCATAAATTCAATCAAAGCGATTACCGGTTCAAATACAAAAGCACTCGTTGCTTCGAGTGGACTATCGATGCAATATGCGATTATGATGGGCCTTATTGACGATGCCCTTCAAAACCATAATGGAAAAAACATCAAATTCATTGTTCCGCCCAATTGTTATGGAGGCACGAATGATCAAGCACGACGCGTTGCCGCTTGTCTTGATAATGTGGAAGTGGTAGATTTATTGGTGGATGGAGACAACAACATGGTTCAAAGTATTAATACCGTTTTAGCTCAAATCGCCCAGGAAGATGGAGTTCCTTACATCATTGCCGAAATTCCAACCAACCCTAGAGTTGAAGTTCCAGATCTTATAAAACTAAAGAATGTTTTAAGTAAAGAACGAAAAACAGCATCTGGTAAAATTGCTATCGATCCTGTTTTTATTTTAGATCAAACTTTTTGTCCTAATGTTCACTTTTTACGTCAGGGCGAAATACTTTCCGCGGTCAGAACCATTTCATATGTTAGTGGATCGAAGTTTCCCAGTGGCGGAAAATGTACGGCTGGTTATTGTGTAGGAAACACAAAAACTGAGGCTTTGATGGATAAAATAGAAGTACACCTCAACCTTTGCGACAACGAAGCTACAGATCTTCAATATGAAATATTAGCCAAACAAATGCCTTCAATGAATCAACGGATTAAGGAGGCGTACACGAATACCCGCGAATTTGTAAATTTTATTCACGATGTTTTACCAGGAGCCAAAATAAATTTTGTTTCAGAAGAACTGGCAAATCAAAGTTTTACACCATCGGTGTTTTCATTAGATCTTCCAACCAAAGGGAATACAGATGATGAAAGAGAAGCTTATAAAAGAGCCTTAAATCTGAAGTTAATCCATTTGATGATTACAAAGATTCCCCATGAAAGTAAATTCTGTGTGAGCTACGGACAGTTAAAAGGCTGCTATTGGACAATTCCTGCGACCTCTACCCAAGGCACAACCAAAGAAGGCGACAAAGATTATATTGTTCGTGCTGCCCTTGCTCCTACATTAGATTTGGAACTTCATAAAAAAGTCTTTTTAGAATTTGTTGCAAGCATTTAGGTATGAATTCATATTGTGAAGAAAAAATTGAAAATGTCTTGAAATATTGACATAGAACTTAATGACCTAAGATTTATATAACACTATACTCTAGGCTATTAAGTCTATATTTCAATTTAAATGGTACTGGATTCCCTCTAAATTCGTCCTTAAACAACGAACTAATTAAAAGATAAGTCCAGTTTCCGAATTCCACCCTTTCCTATAGCGGGAATAATCAAATACCCTGCATCGGAGTCCTTGATTTTTTCAGTTGAAAATGTTTTTACTTCGTCATTTTTCAACTTAGAAAGATGCGGAATATAAACCACTGTAGCGGCATTGTCGGTCGCACCTTCCTCCCATTCCATCATAAAACTCCCTGCTTCAAAATTATTGCGATAACTTTTCAGTTTCCCATTGGTATACGCCGGATAAGTTCGGAGTAATACTTGTTTGAAATATGCCATTTTATCAAGGTCATTGGTATATGACCAATAGGCGTTGCCAAATAAATGCTGCTCAATTAAATTCATCGAACTAATGGCCGTTGGGATTACAGATTCAGAATTGTCATAATAAGCGCCCCATTCCCCTACCCAAACTGGCATTTTTAATTGTTCGCCCTTTTTTGCGATTTGGTTAAATATGTACTCGACTCTAGCGGTAGCCGCCAAAGCTGCTGCTTCGGTATCCACCACCAAGTCGTATCCATGTGCCGCATAAGCCACCAAAGGATCTGGGCTACCATCGGCCAACTTCACACGCTCTATACTGCTGGCCACGCCTGTGTTGCTGTAATAACTATGCTCTAAAAACAAAATATGATTGGCATCCACTTCACGAATGGCATTACTCACTTTTTGATACATCGGTTGAAGATGTTTAGTTTCAAATTCGTGAATCAAATCGAAAAGTTGACTAATCACAAAATCATAATTCTCTGTTGTAGAAATGACGTTAAGAGCTTCCATTCGGCTTGCTTCATCCATCCACATGGCGCCTAATTGTTCCTCTGTAAGAATTTCGCCAGTTAATTTATAATGTAATTGCCCGTAAGCACCTAATAATATCATTGTGGATTGAACGCCTGAAGATCCCGGAAATGGTTCGTTCATAATATCGTAGCCAATGACCGTTTTATTATCTGCATAACGTTTTGCAATATGTTTCCATAAAGCTGCATAATGGTCTTGAAGTCCAATACCATCCGATGCCGGTTTATTGAGCCAAAAATTGTCAAACGATGTTTGTACGGCTTCACTCATCACATACGCATCGCTCCAAACCGCACCTGTGGCATGTGGCTTTCCTTCATCTAGCGTTGCCCATTCTGGTGCACCATCGGCATATTTTACACTAAAAAGATCTTGATGCATATCTAAAACCACAAACATGTCATTGGCGGCTGCCCATTCGATGCGTTGGTCAATTTCTTTTAAATAGGCTTCATTATAAACACCTGGTTCTGGTTCTAATCCATCCCAAATAATGAGAAAACGAATGGTATTCACGCCCTGTTTTTTAAGTTTTGCATAAAGTTCTGGTCCACCTTTAAAAATATAACCTTCCTCTTTATTTTTGCTGCCAACATTAACGCCATTCAAAATAACCTGTCTGCCGAAATTATCCACAAACTGATCACCTTTGATGGTAATTGTACTTGGTAAAATATTTTCGTTAGATGTTGTTCCGCTGTTGTCTTTACAACTTGTAAATACAATACCAATTAACAACAAGATTACTGATTTTTGAAATTTATTCATTTTACTGGTTGATTTGGTTATAAAAAGTTAATCTGGTTTTAAATAAACATATGTGGACTAAAATGCCAAGGCTATTTAAACACACGGAAAGTCTGTTGAATTCGTGAAATTTATAATAAATGATTTTCGGCCAATATTTTAAGGACACGAATGAATTTGTGGAAATTCGTGAAATTCGTGTCAAGATTTTTTAAGTTATAATTGTGATGAACTTCAGTAGTTTGTTTCAAAAACATATCACGTTTTAAAACAGGTGTTTAATTTTCTTGGCAAACTTTATCGGCACATTATAAGGCGGATAACGCACGGGTGCTTCAAACCAATTAGCTTTTTTGATAATCGCTTTATGATGTGAAAATATATCGAAGGATATTTTGCCATGGTAAGCGCCGATACCACTTTGCCCGACGCCACCAAACGGCAAAAGTTTGTTGGTAATTTGAATGACGGTATCGTTGATCGCGCCACCACCAAAACTATAAGTATCGATTATTTTTTCCTGAAATTCTTTATTGTTGGAAAAAACATAAGCCGCCAGTGGTTTTCCATAATTCGAAATATATGTGTGGATATCGTCTTCTGTTTTATAAGAAATTATCGGTAGAATTGGTCCGAAAATTTCTCCAGCCATGAGTTTACTGTTCATTTTCGGTTCATTCACTAAAGTCGGCGACAAGTAATTGTCTGTATCATTGCTATGACCTCAAAAAAGAATGTCTTCGCCTTCCAACATGTCCTTTAAACCTGTGTAATGTTTTTGACTGACCGTTCGTGAAAAATCTGGCGAGGCTTCCACGTTTTCGCCGTAGCATTTGGTTATATTTTCTTTCAAGGCGTCCACCAGTTTATCTTTTACGCTTTCATGCACGAGAATATAATCGGAGGCGATACAGGTTTGGCCAGCATTCAAAAATTTACCCCAAACGATACGTTTTGCCGCTAAATCGATATTGGCAGTAGCATCAACAATACATGGATTTTTTCCTCCCAACTCTAAAGTTACAGGCGTTAAGTGCTTTGCAGCACTTTCATAAACAATTTTCCCCACTTGGGTACTTCCGGTAAAAAAGATATAATCCCATTTTTCGGCTAATAACTGTTGGGAAACGGCAACACCGCCTTCTACAACGGCAACATGGGCAGGGTCAAAAACAGCTTTAATAATCTCAGAAATCACAGCAGCGGTGTGTGGCGTCACTTCTGAGGGTTTTACAACGGCGGTATTACCTGCAGCGATCGCACCAATTAAAGGTGCAATGGCCAACTGAAAAGGATAGTTCCAAGGGGCGATAATCAACACGGCACCATAAGGTTCTTTATAAATATAATCGGATGAAGGCCAATTCATCCAACTGGCAGAAACTCTTTTTGGGCGCGCCCAACGGTCAATTTTTTTGAGTGTATATTTTAATTCGGCCAATACAAATTGAGTTTCGGCCGCCAAGGTTTCAAACTTTGGCTTTTTAAAATCTGCATACAAGGCATCGCAAATAGCATCTTCGCGCTTCACAATTTCCTCTTGTAAGCGTTTTAAGGATTTCTTTCTAAATGAAACATCTTTCGTTTGTTGCGTTTGAAAAAAATCGTGTTGTCGTTGTAATATTTCGGTTATCATTTTATGCGCGTTTATCTTCGACTTTATGAATATTCATATTTAAATCATCTACTCTATCTATTGACTAAAACTTGTCAATTCACTGCATCCCATTGAATTGCCCCTCATAAAAAATGAGCTATCTGGATGAACATCCATCAAATCAACTTAGGAATCAATTTTTAAATCTAAACACGATTCCCGATGCCCCGAATACTCAGGGCCATCGAAAACCACTTAAAATTAGGGGATATAATTACCAAAACTCTTATTTCTTTAAAAATTCATTCTTCCAAGACGATAACTTATAACGCTTCCAATGACAAATGAAACAATATCGTTGGTTGCTCTAATACCGCAGGCTCCGTATGGATCCCCAAAGCCACGTTCATGGTTTTTGCAGTAATTTCCTTTAAAATCACTAAAACCTTCACGTCCTTAAAGCCTAAATATTCGCCTAAAACCAATTGTGTTTTGTTGGTAAAATTAACTGGACCTTCAGCGGCATCTACGGTAAAATCGCCTTCCACTAGCTCCCAAGTCGCATCGGTAGATGGTGTATAAAGCACATTTGCTAAAGGCACATTATTTGGATCATAGGAAACCGCGGTAATATCCTCGCCTCGGAATACCATCGCATAGACTAATCCCATAAGGCTTTGTCCATCTTTGTTATCTACTTTATAAGCGCCATCATGCACAAATGTAAAGGTATCTTCGTAAGAAGCCCCCAAACCTACGGCATCCAAAAGATTATCAAATGAAGGCAGAAAAAGGTTTAGCCTATTATCTACCGGACCCGCTCCTTCTTTACCCGAAGTATAGGCTTTTTTAAGGCGCCATGATTTCCCCTGTGGTTTGGCCTGGCCTCCCGTAAGTAAAATTTCAATAGATTCTTGGATAGTCACAACCTTTGTTTCTGAAAATGTACCGTTGGGTCCTGTAACCGTCATTACCACCGTATAATCGCCAGCTGCTGCATACGCATACACTGGGTCTTCTTCAGAACTTGTTGAACCATCTCCAAAATCCCAAGCAATGGTGGTCGCATTTGCCACCGTTCCGTTAAAAGTAACTTGCGTGCCTTCTACTAAAAACTGAAAATCAGCTAAAGGACTATGATCTTCATCTTTGCTACAAGTTAAGAATAATAGGGTCAGTATTAATAGACTAAATATTTTTATAGTTTTCATCTGTTCTTTTTTATTGTTTTTATTGTTCAGATAGAATACCCGAAATCAAATTATCAATCTATTTGAAAATCATCATCGGGCATTTCATATATCTATATTTTTATTTTTTGAAATTTAGTTTTTATCCCACCACACTGGGGTGTCAATTTTATTCGCCCCCTGTCTTGAAATGGCCTGCAATACATTGTCTTTATTTGAGCTCAATTCAAAACTAGAATACAAAAACCTTTTTGGCAAAACACCATTGGTTACACCTTGCGACAAATTACTAGCGGTTCGGGTGGCAATAAACGGAAATCCAGTTCGTCGAATGTGCGACCATCCTTCAAAATAATTTTGCACCAAGGCGATCCACATTTGCGTACCGATTTGCAGCTCATCATTGCTGCCTGCCAATGAAGCGGCTGAGCTCGCCATAAAAGCCGTGATAGAAGATGCATTGAGGTCCCATTGCTGTAATGAGGTTTCAATCCCTTTTCTATATAAGATATTCGCTTGGCTCGCATCATTATTATAGGCCAAAGCAGCTTCTGCCCTTAAAAGCCAAACCTCAGATGCCGTCATCACAAATAGTTTACTTTCTTTTGATGATAGCGCCGTTCCGATATCTGATTTGGTTGAGAAATTAGAATTTCCGAAGGCGGTATCGTCTAATCCGTTGGTCATGCCACTATACGCGCCATTGCCATCTTTATTTACAAATACCGATAATCTTGGATCAGCAGAACTTTGCAATTGATTAATCAATAGCGTTGACATTTTGATGGATGGGAAACCCGTACGCATGGTAAACCACTTGTTACCGTTGCCTTCGGTTTCAATCATAAAAGCATTATGATCATTCGTTTCCATTAAATGTTCGGTCAAGCATTGCGCCACGGTTTGTTTAGATAAGGCATTATCCGCATTACGCAATCTCATGGCCAATCGCAAACGTACACTGTTCGCGAAACGCACCCATTTTTTTAAATCATTATTGAAAACAGGATCAGAATTAGGATATCCCATTGACGCATCAGCAGTTTTCAAAATGGCAATGCTTGTGGATAAACTTTCGATCATGTCTTCATAAATCGTTTGCTGTGGATCATATTTTGGACGAATAATACCTTGAGTTTTCCCTTTACCACCTTCTAGATAAGGTATTTCTCCAAAGGCATCCGTCAATTTTGCATATCCCAATACGGCAATCACGTTGGCCATGGCATGACGCACCTCATTTTTGGTGTCGCCAGTAGACGTGATCTCCAAAACTTCTTCGATATGTCTGATCACGCCGCCGTACATGTCCGTGAACATTTGATTGTATTGCACATCAAATCCATCGCCATATTGATCTGGAAGTCGCGCGGTACTTCCTGCTACAAAATAATGTCCATAATGTCCAGCAAAACGCGATGCCGAATCATCAGTGGTGCCCTGAAACAGACTTCTGACGGCTTTAGTAAACAAGGCGGCATCATCAATTTCGGTTACTGCATTTGGGTTATCTCTTAAATCGTCCAAACGTTGCTGGCACGAAAAAGGCAACGCTAACAAGATCATTACGACGACTATTTTCCCTATTGTATTGTGTATATTTTTCATAATCATCAGGATTAAAAGTTGATTTTCAAGTTAAGACCATAACTTCTGGTTGATGGCAGCGACGAATGCTCAAGTGCCGCTCCTGTTGGACCACTGCTATAACCAGCTTCTGGATCGATATCGCCAGCAGCGTTGTAGAAAAAGAATAAGTTCCGTCCGATGGCCGAAATACTTCCAGATTCAATAAAAGTGTTTCTCAACAAGGAACTTGGCAGATCATAAGTTAAAATCAATTCCTTGAACTTGACATTGGTCGCATCTAAAATTTGATCCGTGGCGATTTCATTCGTGAAGATATCCGAGTAATGTTTCAACATGGCGTCAGAAGGTGTTTCATTAACAAACCCTGTGTTTTCATTAATCCCATCCACAATGATTCCCGTTTCTCTTCCTTCTAAACTACGAGCGTCAGTTCCAAAAAACATTCGGTAAGCACGTCCATAAGAATAGAATTCCCCACCTTGCTGAATACTGATCAAAGTACTCACTGAAAAGTTTTTATATCTGAATTTATTGACAATTCCGCCATACCAATCGGGGGTTATAGTTCCCAACTTGGTGCGCTCGCCTTTTTGTGCATAACCGTTATTATCTATTAATTTTCGACCAAAATTATCTCTTAAATAATCGTAGCCATAAATACTTCCAAATTCTTGGCCTGGTCTCGCTTCTACCGAAACATGCCAAAGCGAATTCAACGTGATGCTTTCCAACCCTTCGTTTAAGGATTCGACTTTAGAGTTGCTCTTAGTAAAGTTAAACCCAAGATTCCATTCAAAATTATCCGATTCAAAAGGAACCGCGTTCAGCTGAAACTCATAGCCTTTACTGGCGATGACACCGGCATTAACAACTTTGGTTGCATAACCAGATGCTCCTGAAATCGGCACTGCCATAATCTGATCCTTGGTTTTGGTTTCATAATACGTGAAATCAAATTGCAGGCGATTATTAAAGAATCCAAGTTCGGTACCCACTTCCCATGACTCTGAGGTTTCAGGTCTGAGACCAAAAGATGGCAAACTTGACGGAATCGATCCTACGGTATAAGGCAAGGTTACGGTTTGATCAACGTCGTAAACAGCTTGGGTTCTGTAAGGACTTGTGTCGTTACCAACCACAGCAAAAGAACCTCTTAATTTTCCTTTATTAAAAACACTCGATTCAATCCCTAGCATTTTTGAGAACAATAAACTCATGTTTTCCGAGTGGTACCAATAGGAATTATTTTCCTTCGGTAAAGCGGATGAATTATCATTTCTTAAGGTCGCATCAAAATAAAGAAAGCCTCTATAACTAAATTGTCCTAAACCATAAAACGAATACACGCCTTTTTCTGAAATGCCTTCTGAACTATAAGAATTCTTATAATTACTGATGCGATAAAAATTAGGGACTTTGGCATCATTCCCCCAAATATTCACATAGCTACTGTATTCATCTCGATAGCTCGATCCTAAACTCAGGGTCATTCTAACATCAGAAATACCGGTATTATAGGTGGCTAGGACATCTGAATTCCAAACGCGACTTTTGCCGCTATCATGGCCGTAATTGCCAAGACCATTACTTTGAAACTGTGAGCCTCTTGCGGCATAATTTGTATAATCATAGAGGATATAGTCCATGCCCGTTTTTCCTGTGATTTTGAAGTTGTGCGCCAAATCCCAGTTTGCAGAAACAAGCCCCTGAAAACGGTCTTTTTCATCAATATTTTTCACATTATTTTGAGACCAATAGGGGTTATTGAAGGTATTATCCAAATTCCACTTAATCTCTTCGCCATTGGCATTGATTGTGTTATTTTTCACATCAGTTAATCTTATATCCCTCGGCATTAAAGATAACTGCAAAGCGGTGTTCGCTCCATCTTCTGCTAATGCTGGACGGTTGTTAACTTTAGAGGTTAGGTAGGTCATTTTACCATCCACACTAAATTTTTCGGTCAAATTTGATTTTCCTCGGATAGAAATCGTCTGTTTTGCCAAGGTGTTGTTGGCAATAATCCCACGACTTTTCTCGTCGGTAATGGACATTCTAAAAGATCCCTTTTCTGACTGTCCTTCAAAAGCTACTGAATTAGAAGCTGAATAACCCTTTTGATAAAATTGCTTGTAGGGATTGCCATGAGATTCAAAAACGTCCGGTTGTCCTAACCAATTGGTATAGGCTTGTCCTTGCATTTTAGGTCCCCAGCTCCATGAAAAAGGGTAATCCAAAACAGGACGCCCATCTCCGCCGATGGGTGCAAAATCACCAAACGCACCGGAACCGTATTCATTTTGCAAATCTGGTGTTAAAGACACTTCTGTGAATGTGTAATTTGAGTTTAACGTGATCCCGATCCCTTTCTTTTTGACCCCTGATTTGGTAGTAATCAAAATCACACCGTGCATACCCAACGAGCCATAAGCAGCTGCTGCACCGGCACCTTTTAAGACACTGATCGATTCCACATCATCGGGATTAATGTCGGATAACGCATCACCGCGGTCCACGCCTCCCCATTGCGACCCACCACCAGCATCATTACTGATGGGAATACCATCCACAACCACCAATGGTCGGTTGGAGCCATTTATCGTGGTCACACCTCTTAGTAAAATTCGGCTTGAACCATCAACGCCAGTATTAGCCTGAGTGATTTGAAGTCCTGCAACTTTACCCGAAAGTGAATTCATAACATTATGCTCTTTAGCAACATTGACATCCGCTGCCGAAAGCTGAGAAACAGAATACCCAAGGGATTCTTTGTCTCTCTGAATATTTAAAGCGGTAATGACCACCTCATCCATCAATTGTGCATCAGTTTCGAGCGACACATTAATCCTCGTTTGGCCGCCTACTAAAACTTCATGTGTTTTATATCCTAAATAAGAAAACACCAAAATTTTGGTATCGTTAATACCATTAATTTCATAAATCCCCTCAAAGTTTGTAGTGACACCCTTATCCGAGTTTTTCACCATGATGGTAACGCCTATGAGCGGCATATTTGTATCTTTTTCCAATACCTGACCAGAAACGGTTTTTTGGGCCCATGAAGTGACGGAACATCCAATCACCGTTATGATTAAGAAAAATTTGTTCATATAATTAGTTTTGATTAGTTAGAATTCATTTTTATTAATTAGTCATTTTTAAGATGTATTCGGCGACTGCCATTTTAGCCTCTGCTGATAAATAATCTTGTGGCGGCATATCAGGAAAATCTTTTCTTAAGTTCAAGGGTTTGGTAATATAATTGACAATCCCTTGTGGGTTATCCACATAAATTTCTTTGATAATCTGAGTGTCCACCCCAATCAAGGTCGTGCCAAAAGCATGACATCCCGCGCAAACGCCATAATAGGTGATTTCGCCCAACTCATGCTCTGAAACAGATCGTGGCGTTACTGGAGCGTTCAACATCATCGATTTCACCTCTTTAGTGTCGGCAATTTGAGCTTGTCCATAATTACCCAAACCAAAAGTGCGGTATCTATTTTTATCTCTGATCGTACTTCCTGTGCCGCCGCCAAAAGCAAAAATATCTGGCCCTTTTGATTGAAGCTGGCTTAGCATCATGGCTTTAATTTCGCCTGTAGGATCGTTGCCATTATCAAACATGATATTATCCAAAAGAACGATGCGGTCTGGATTGCCTTCTGAATTGGGATCATTAGCTTTCGGATCGCCATTTGCCAAATCGACGATAGTGATCCCGGTATTATTATTGCCCGTGATGATATTACCTTCCACGATCACGTCATCGGCCGCCATAATCAGGATCCCTGTTCCTGGAGGAATACTCGCCACTGTTGATCCTGGAGCTCCAAAGTTGGGATGGTTATTGTTGACCACAAAATTGTTTCTGAAGATGATATTAAACGCCGTTTTAATTGGAAGTCCGGGCGTAATGAAAGCTAAAAGCCCACCTGTATTATTATGTGCATAGTTATTTTCGACCAAACAATGTCTGGAGTTTTCAATTTCAATTCCTGCAACACTATCAAACACCTCATTATGAAGCACATCAATATTATCGCACATCCCCACATAAATAGCGGCATCAGCAATTTTACTGAGCACGTTATGTTCTATTAATCCGTTTTTCCCATACTGCGGAAAGATGCCATAAACTCCGGTATAAATAATCCAGTTATTTCGGATGATGAAATTGTTTCCAGCTTGGCCCATAATGCCGTTGCCTTTATAATTTATAATTTTAAAATTCTCGATGAGAATGCCATTTCCAGAATATAAAATAGCATCATTGATTTGCTTTTTCCCATCTAATGTTGGCCATTCGCCCTTAATAACCACACCTTGTAAACTGATGTCATCTTTGTCGATATACACGTTTTCCGAATAAACACCTGGGAAAACCCGAATTAAATCGCCAGGGTTAGCCGATTTTACCGCCTCCTGAATGGAACCTCCTTTTCTGACTTCAATCACTTGTCCTGCAAATTCCTTTCGTTGTGCAACCTGAGTTGTATCACTCGATAGACCAACATTTCGATATTGCATGGTGGAAGGCATGGGCACGGTACTTTCGCCACTAGATGAGAAGAACATTTTTCCAAAAAACACGCCGAGAGCGATTAATAGAGCTCCGCCAATAATTTTAAATAAGGTTGATTTCATTGTTTTAGTGGTTTAAAAATTTGTTATATGGAACTTTTTAAACCTGAAGGCAAGGCGTCAGGTATTTTTGGCATGAATGATTCGTCGGTTAGAGTTTTTAAAAAATCTACAAGTCGATCCAGCTCATAATCGCTTAAGTTAGGTTCCCAAATATGCCAATGAATTCGTAGGTCTTCGCCTTCAGGCACCGCATGCCCCCGGCCTTTGGTGTAGAACTCAACGGTTTCGCGCAAGGTTTCAAATTTCCCAGAATGCATGTAGGGTCCGGTGTTTTCTATATTTCTTAAGCTAGGCACCTTAAAGGCACCACGCATAGTCTTATCATTAAAAGTTATTTCGGCACCAGGATCTAAAGGCAAACCATCGGGTTCTGGCGTGCCGATAACGGCAAATTGTTGGTTCGTAAAAAGTGGCGGCGTATGACATTCGGCACATCTGGCCACAAATGAACGAAACACATTCATGCCTTCAATTTCTTGAGGATTTAAAGCCTCATGGTAGCCATGAACATAATGGTCGTATCGGCTATTCAATGAAATTAATGAGGTTTGAAAAGCGGATAACGCCCTAGAAATCTCGGTTAACTTGATGTCATCTTTCTTTCCTCTTTCTGGATAAGCCTCAGCAAATAAGTGTCTGTAATTCTCAATATCATTTAAGGTCTTGAGCAAATTTTCAGGGCTATTGGCCATTTCTTCTTCAGAAAACAAGGAGCCTTCCAATTGTTCCTCTAAACTATTGGCACGACCATCCCAAAACAGCCGGCTCAAATAAGCGACATTCCAAAGGCTTGGTGCACCGCGGTCTAATTTCAAATTGTTATTACCGATACTCGTAGGTAGGCCATCACTAAAACCTTTTGCGGGAATATGACAGGTAGCGCAGGACATACTGCCATCCAAAGACAACACCGGATCAAAAAACAGGTACCTTCCCAAATCAATTTCCTGTGGGGTAAATCCGTCACGTACTTTTGGCAATCCCGTTTGTAGCCCACCGACGCCAACATTGTTTGGAGAATCATATTGCAGATATAAATTCTGGGAAATACATTTATTATCCTCGTTCAATTTAAATCCGGGCGGACAATGGCAATTTAATTGTGCTAAATCGGTATAAGCATCTGATTTTTTTGATAAAAATAAAAACACTAGAAGACCACATAATAAAAGACCGATGCTACTGGATGTTATATATGTGCTTCTGTTTTTCATTTCAGTTTCTACGGATTTGGACAGATAAAATTGAAATAGCTTCTAAATACCTTTTCGTATTTTTCAGTCAGCATCGCCGCAACATCTTTTTTAACAGTTGAATGATGGACGGCGACCCCCTCAATCATGCCAACAATTTGATAACTTAAGGTTTCAGGATCTAGATCCTTTTTAACTTCGTTGTTTTGAATGCCTTCAGAAACTATATTTTGTATGAAATTTTTATAGGCGATGGAGGTTTCGCTAAACTGCTTTCTGATTTCAGGAAAATTTTCACATTCCAATTGAAATTGAAACAATCTTTGAATTGGATATTTTATCCCGTTCTTTCCCATGGATTCCACCATCGCAAACAAACCTACCCCTAGCATATATGCTTTTTCGATACGTTGTTTGAAATTAAGACCTTCAAAGTCGGATTCCTTTATACTTAATTCTTTAAAAAAATACTCATCCAAAACGGCCACCAAGATGCCCTCTTTACTCTCAAAATGATGATAGATACCTCCTTTTGACAGGTTGCTCGCTTCCATAATATCCTTAATGGAAACGGACTGATATCCCTTTTTCAGAAAGAGTTTATAAGCTGTTTTTAAAATCAGTTCCTTATTAGGGATTTTAGGTTCACCCTCTTCTTTTTGCAATGCCATATCCGTAAATAAATTCAGAATAATTTAGATCAATATTCAAAAACCGACCCGTCGGTTTGTAAATATATAAAAAAAAATCACAATTTCCTATACATCTGAAAAATAGATGTTAAAGAGTTTATTTAGAATAAAGATGCCTTATTTAACAAACATTGACACATCGAATCCTTCCAAGATCGCAAAATGATATTGCCATATATTACAAAGCCTCGCCAGTTGTTCGATTGACAAGGTTTTATATTTCTAAGATAATCAATGAATAGGATTATTTACAAATCATTTATTTCTTAAAATCCGGATCCATATCAGGCGTCCGAAGTCCCGCAACCTCATTGGCCATGAGTATAAACACATTCCAACATAAGCCTCTGGTGGATGACCACCAAGAATCGGTTGTGGTCCATTTTGTTGGAATAAATTCCTTGCTGTAAGGCCATTTGGGATTAAGGTTAATTTCGGCCCATACCCTATTTTCCATGAGTGGTTTTGCTTTTGCCCAGCCGTGCATTAACCCAACGACATAGGCACAATATTCTGGTCGCAACCAACTGCCGCCGTTATAATAATAACCATCTCTGGCATGATCTTTATAGTTTTCTTCTCCAAACTCCCGAAAAGGCTGGTAATCGGCCGTGAGATAGGAATAGCCCTTTTCACTGTCATCCAATCGCACACAAACGGGCGCTGTGGTGCCATACTCGGGATGTGGTGAATTTGGCACTTTATTTAATATCGGCATCTGCTCTAAATGATTGATGACCATCTCGTCCGTTAACATCGGCTCTTTAAATAACCATAAGGAGAAAAATTCAGGTTCCAAATCGGTCATGGTAATGACATCCGGGAAATCCCGATCAAATAATAAATGTTTTCTTTTGACATCATAAAAATCAAGATAGCCGGCCACCGCTTTTTGGACATAGGCATCGGATATATCATAACCCAATTCCTTAATTGTTTTTAACGCAATGGCAAAAATGCCTTGATTGACCGCCAATTTATCTGTTTTGGGTTCGTATTTATTAATATCAATCTGACTTAAAGTGAAATGGGACTGAACAATGCCATCTCTGTTTTCGTCAAATTCGTTTAAAACATAATTTACGGCTTTTTCTATCTTTTCCTTAGGCAAGGTCACACCAAAACGCCGTTTGTTGAGCATCGCCCAGATTAAAAAT
>NZ_JBDSLS010000115.1:0-3830 GCF_039916245.1 Gelidibacter sp. | reverse complement strand
TATTGGTACCCATATCTAATTTTTGAGCGGTTTCTTTAGCAATAGCTAGCGCATCGCCAGTAACCATCTTTATCTTAACGCCCATTTTCATGGCAGTAGCAATCGTTTCTTTGGCATCATCACGCGGTGGATCAAAAAGAGGCAACACCCCAACAAACTGCCATGGACCATCGCCTTCAGCACGGGCAACTCCTAAAGCACGGAACCCCTTAACCGCAAAATCGTTGACGGCCTTATCGACATCAGATTTTACTTGGGCGAAATTTGCCGATAATGCTAAAATAACCTGTGGTGCACCCTTTGAGACTTTGAATGTTTTTCCATCTTTCGATGTTACTTCTGCCTCGGTACGCTTATGCACAGGATCAAAAGGCTGAAAATGCGTGACCTTGTATTCCTTTAATGCATCGGTATCCTTAAGTCCTGCTAGAACAGCTAAGTCAATAGTGTCGTTATTTTCCGCACGAGATGCAAGAGCACCATTCAAAATCACCTGCTCGGCTGGTATGTTATCAACGCTGAAAGGATCACCAAGCGTTAATTTATTTTGTGTAAGCGTTCCTGTTTTATCAGCACAAAGTACGTCCACGCCAGCCAGTTCCTCAATAGCCACCAGCTTGCTCACAATAGCTTGCTTTTTGGCCAACAGCCGTGCCCCGACCGCCATTGTTACCGACAATACCGTTGGCATTGCTACTGGAATAGCTGCTACTGTTAGTACAAGTGCAAACTGTAATGTACTAAGAATAGGATCGCGACGTAAAACGGAGACGGTAATAATGATGGCTACCAACACAAGGGCGAGGATAATTAGGTAATTACCAATCTTGAGTACTGCCTTTTGAAAGTGGCTTTCGGTATGCGCTTCTTCCACCAATTTTGCTGTTTTGCCAAAATAGGTGTTGGTACCCGTGGCATAAACCAAAGCGTCAATTTCACCTCTGCGAATAATGGAGCCTGAGAATACTGCTTCCCCACTTTTTCGCGAAGCTGGCAACGATTCTCCTGTAAGCGCCGACTGGTCGACCGATATCTCGTCACCGTCGAGCAGACGAGCATCCGCAGGAACAATGTCCCCGAGACGCATGCGTATGACGTCACCCGGCACCAACTCGCGAGCTGGAGGTGTTGTCCACTTTCCATCCCTTTTTACTCGGGCATTAGTGGCTAGTTTTGCTTTCAAAGCGGCGATGGCATTTCCTGCCTGGCGCTCTTCCCAAAACCCTACCAAAGCATTGGCAAAAAGCAATACCAGAATAATGAAAAAATCCGGCCAGTGACGCGCTACGGCAGAAAGAACTACAGCTATTTCTATCATCCAAGGAATAGGTCCCCAAAAATAAGATAGCAATTTCAGGAACATATTGGTTTTCTTTTCCTGAAGCTCATTAGGTCCGTATTGGGTCAGGCGTTTCTGCGCCTCAGCTTGCGTAAGCCCATCAGGAGACGATTCTAATTTTTTCTCTACTTCGTCCATAGGAAGTGACTTCAAATCATCCTTTGGCTCAGGCTTAGTTGCCAGGTTCTTTTTGCCAGCTTTGGGCTGTTCGTCTTTACTTTTCATACCGGATTTTATATAAGTGAACCGTAGGTTACTCAACAAACGACCATGGAATAGAAATCCGTAGTGGTTTAATAAGAATTAATTTTACTAGAATTATAATTTCAAAAATATTGTTGTCCGATTAAAACTTCCAGTACTTCGCGTAACCTTCTTTAAATAGAGGTTTTTAAAGTTTTGTTCAACTATACGCTTCTTTTGTTTTTTATTACAAACGCTTATAAAAAACGCGAATTTTGGACTAGACCTTAAACTTTAAGCCAAATGCTTTTTGGCACAGGTCTATATTCTATCAACGCAGTGGTCTTGATTCTTTTATCGAACAATAGTGTTTCAAAACATTTCCGCTTTGTTGTACTCAATCCTTTTAATATTAAACTTAGCATAACTGAAATCGCCTTGTTTTAATCTCCATAATACTTCAAAGCTTGTGGGGACTTTTACATTATTGAGCTCTTCATACCCAGCAATCTTAATTATCCAAGTTTCTAAATTTTCTTTATCCATATAGCGTTTAGTTTCCATTTGGATGATTTCACCAACTTCATTAAATGTGATAATGAAAAACAATTCAAGACCGTTATAATTGAACGTTAGTTTTGCAGAGTTTGAATCGATTGCCATCCACTTCAATCGTTCGCCAGGCAATAAATTGGTAGGATACAAAACACTTTCGCCAAGCCACCTCAGCAGTTCGCCTTGGTCGTATTCTTCTCCTTTAGCATCAACAACTTTAAATACAGAAAAAAGTAAAACGACCAACCTCCCTTTATCGGCGATATACATGTCCCGGGCGGTAAACATGGCGGTAACACCTTTCCAGATAAAACCTGGCTTTTCTGTGGTTGCATATTGTTCTCCTTTTATATGTACCCACTTTTTATCCAACCCTGTTTTAAATTGGCCATCATGGGTAATTCTTGCATAGCTTATATAAGGTTGCCCTTCTTTTGAAATGTACTTGAAATAACGTTGCACAGGTTCGGGCAAGCCATAAATTTGTTCAGAATGAAATAGGTTACTGGATATACTTTCTGACTGCCCAAAGAGCGTTTTTACTTCTTTTTTGAATTGAATAGACAGAATTATTTTTCCAGTGATTAGAATCCATATAAAAAAACCCGCTATGATAAGTGCAATGATCATTATCTATTTTTTATCTGAACTATGTGCTTTCCATTTCCAGTTGAGAACTTCAGGCAGATCTTTGCCATGCTCACTGACATAATGTTTATGTTCAATCAATTTATCTTTTAATTGTTGTTTCAGGTAATCCCCCTTGCTTCCTAAATGTGGCAAACGATCTATGACATCGATTACCAAGTGAAAACGGTCAATTTCATTCTGTACTCTTAAATCAAAAGGCGTGGTAATCGTTCCTTCTTCTTTATAACCTCTCACGTGAAGTTCACGGTTGGCACGGCGATATGTCAATCGATGTACCAACCATGGATACCCGTGAAAGTTGAAAATAATATGTTTATCTTTAGTAAATATGGAGTCATAATCCCGATCATTCAGTCCGTGGGGATGTTCTGAACTGGATTGTAGTTTCATCAAGTCAACGACATTCACCGTTCTTATTTTCACCTCCGGCAGATGTTCCCATAAAATCGAAACTGCAGCTAATGTTTCCAGCGTTGGCGTGTCACCACAACAAGCCATGATGACATCGGGTTCAGAATCCTGGTCATTACTTGCCCATTGCCAGATGCCAATGCCTTCGGTGCAATGCACCACCGCTTCATCCATAGTAAGCCATTGGGGAAGTGCATGTTTGCCCGCGACCACAACATTTACATAATGACGACTTCGCAGGCAGTGATCAATAATGGACAACAAACAATTGGCATCCGCTGGTAAATAAACGCGTACCACATCTGCTTTCTTATTAATGACATGATCCAAAAATCCGGGATCCTGATGGGTAAAGCCATTGTGATCCTGTTGCCATACATGAGAGGCCAACAAATAATTTAAGGAAGCAATCTTCCTGCGCCAGGGCAGTTCCAAGGTTACTTTCAACCATTTCGCATGCTGGTTGAACATCGAATCAATGATATGGATGAACGCTTCGTAGCAATTAAACAAGCCATGTCTTCCCGTTAAAAGATAGCCTTCCAGAAACCCTTCACATTGATGTTCGCTTAGCATAGAATCGATCACCTCACCAGAAGGCGAAAGAAATTCATCATACTCTTCGGTACGTGCGTCCCATTGACGATTGGTAGTTTCAAAAATGGCTCCAAGGAAGTTCGACATCGTTTCA
>NZ_JBDSLS010000114.1:0-5555 GCF_039916245.1 Gelidibacter sp. | reverse complement strand
GCCAAAGTGCAACCTACTATAATAAGTGCGACTGTAATTTCATCTTTGCAGAAATCATCTTCGCCACCTTTATTGTAAGGCATATCATATGGTGATATGTTGCTTAATTGATCCAATTGTGATTTTTTTAAATCCATAAGGCATTGTTTTTTATTGTTTGAAACAAAGTTAATCTGTAGCTTTCCCAGATAATGGGAAAGTAAAAAAATCAATAATTATGAGTAAAGACATTCGGCGGTATTTAGTTTTTTTGGAGCTCTTGTCACAGGATGGTGGCTTGGTAACTTGGGAGCAAATAGAAACTGCGCTGAAAAGGGAAGGCTTAAATTTTTCGACCTCTTCCTTAAATAGAGATTATAAATTTTTGGTTGACCTTGGATTTAAAATTCACAACGTCAAAACCAAAGGTTATAAGTTAGAAGTAGAAAACACAGAAGAATTTTCTTTCTTAACCAATCTCTTCAAACGGATTGCCTTATCAAACTTGCTCAATAAAAGCGTCACTTTAGAGAAAGAGACCCATAAATATCTGTCCTTGGATGAAACCAGTTTGGTTAAGAATTTCCAATATTTTGATGTTATTTTGGAAGCGATTAAAAACCGTAAAGAAATTAGTTTTCAGCACACCAGTTTTTATCATACCAATAGAAAAGATGTCAAGACTCATGCTATAAAACCGCATTTACTTAAAGAATATCAAAACAGATGGTATGTCGTAGGAGAAAATGATCAAGGTTTTCGGGTGTTTGGCCTCGATAGACTCGCAGATTTAAAAGTTTTAGATAAGCCATCTTTTAAAAACAAAACGGAAGAAGCTAACAAAAAACTATCTCATACTATTGGTTTAAATTTTAGTGATCATAAACCGACACGCATGGTTCTGCGTTTTCATGCCAGCCAGAAGCCTTATTTGGAATCCTTGAAGCTGCACCGCTCACAAGAAGAGGTCGCCGATGGTTTAGACGGTTTTTACACCATTAAATTATTTGTGAGCTACAATTTTGAGCTGAAGCAGCAATTGTTGAAATATGGAAGCTTGGTGGAGGTTTTAGAGCCTGATTTTGTCAGAGATGATATCAATAAGGAGCTAGAGAATGCCTTTAAGGCTTATCAAATCGCATAAAATGAAGAATTTGCGTCGTTGCTCATGTAAATAAAAAAAAGGCTCCAACATTTCTGTTGAAGCCTTTTGTACTCAAGGTGGGAATCGAACCCACACGTCTCGCGACATTGGATTTTGAATCCAACGTGTCTACCAATTCCACCACTTGAGCATGTATTCGGTAATAAGACTGCAAAACTATAAAATATTTTTCTACAAACAACTAAAATATCTCACTTTTATACTTTTTCTGTCCAAATAAATGTTTAAATTTGCAGCCTGTTAAATAAAACGAGCATTAATTCGTTATAAAACAATCTTTTACCGATGCCTAACTTTGTTCCAGAAGCCAAAATTTTTGCATGCTCACAGAGCACAGAACTTGCTGAGAAAATAGCAAAGACCTTTGGTGTGTCTTTGGGAAATGTCATTACCTCCACGTATAGTGATGGTGAGTTTCAGCCTTCTTACGAAGAGTCCATCAGAGGGACGCGTATTTTTATCATTGGATCAACACATCCTGGCCCTGAACATTTGATGGAAATGTTATTGATGATTGATGCTGCAAAGCGTGCTTCAGCGAGACATATTACTGCAGTGCTACCTTATTTTGGTTGGGCAAGACAGGATAGAAAAGATAAGCCAAGAGTGCCGATTGCTGCTAAATTAGTAGCGAAAATGCTGGAAGCAGCTGGAGCAACCCGTATTATCACTATGGATTTACATGCGGATCAAATTCAGGGGTTCTTTGAAAAACCAGTAGATCATTTATTTGCATCTACCGTGTTTTTACCTTATTTGAGAAGTTTGAATCTCGAAAACTTGACCATTGCTTCTCCTGATATGGGCGGTTCTAAAAGAGCCTATGCCTATTCAAGAGCTATGGAAAGTGATGTCGTGATTTGCTACAAGCAACGTGAAAAAGCCAATGTCATTTCACATATGGAATTGATTGGCGATGTCAAAGGTAAAAACGTGGTTTTGGTAGATGATATGGTGGATACCGCCGGAACATTGACCGCTGCTGCCGATTTGATGATGGAACGTGGCGCCTTGAGCGTTAGAGCTATTTGTACGCACCCTATTTTATCGGGGAATGCTTATGAACGCTTGGAAAACTCAAAATTGCAAGAACTAATCGTTACCGATTCAATTCCTTTAAAACAAAAAAGCGATAAGATTAGAGTTCTCAGCTGTGCTGAGTTATTTGCTGAGGTAATGCACAACGTACATTACAATAAATCGATCAGCTCTAAGTTTTTAATGTAGTAGTCCCATCCCGACCTTCCCAAAGGAAAGGAGAGAGTGGGATTAACAATAATAAATAATAGTAATAATTAATAAATAATTTTCAAAAATGAAATCAATTACAATCAATGGATCTCCAAGAGAAAGCGTAGGCAAGAAAGCAACAAAAGCCTTACGTAATGCTGGCCAGGTTCCTTGCGTACTATACGGAGGAGACAAAGCAGTGCATTTCTCAGCACCTGAATTGGCTTTTTCTAAACTGGTTTATACGCCAAATGCGCATACAGTTGTGATTGCCTTAGAAAACGGAGCGTCGCTTAATGCAATTATGCAAGACATCCAATTTCACCCAGTAACAGACAGAATCTTACACATAGATTTCTATCAGTTATTTGACGATAAAGAAATTACTATGGAAATCCCTGTTAATTTCATCGGATCTTCTAGAGGAGTATTAAATGGTGGTGTGTTACGTAAAAACCAACGTCACCTTAAAGTAAAAGCAATTCCTGCAAACTTACCTGATTTTATTGAGGTTGATATTACACCTTTAAGAATTGGAAGTAAAATGTATATTACTGAATTGCCTAATCCAGATTTTACTTTCTTACACCCAGACAATACTGTAGTTTGTCAAGTGAGACGTTCTAGAGCAAGTGTTGCTGAATTTGATTCAGAGGAAGAAGAAGAACTAGAAGGAGGAGCGGAAGCAGCTGCAGAAGCAACTTCAGAAGGTCAAGAGTAAATCTTGCTTCATCATATATTTTAAAGCATTCTGTGTATTCAGGATGCTTTTTTTTATTAATGAAACTCAGTTTTGATAAGTTGTAAACGACGCAGTCAAAAATGATAGTTCCACTCATCCGCTTTTTCTTGAAATCTCAACTTTCTAGGTCTAAGGTTTGCACTGGGGTTTAATTCCTTTTATTTTTGCCCTGCACCAAATCATTTGTGAGGATAATTCTTATATTTTCAAAGAAATCATTGTTATTTCGCTTTAAGAAATGCCATAAAATATTTCGTGTATGCTGAGGTTTTTAAACTCTCTTTTTAAATTTTCAAAAAACTCAACGCTGGTTGAAGAAGACATTATGAAAAAATATCTCATTGTAGGTTTAGGTAATATTGGTAGTGAATATGCCAATACGCGCCATAATATTGGTTTTAAAATCTTAGATCATTTAGCGAAAAAGGAAGATTTAAGTTTTGAAACCCAGAAACTAGCAGACGTCACGGTCTATAAATTTAAAGGGCGACAGTTTATTTTAATAAAACCCAATACCTATATGAATTTGAGTGGGAAGGCCATCCAATACTGGATGACCAAAGAGAATATTCCTCTCGAAAACTTATTGGTCATTACCGATGATTTGAATTTGCCTTTTGGAACCATTCGTCTAAAAACGAAAGGCAGTGACGGTGGCCACAACGGATTAAAGGATACACAGGATAAATTGCAAACCACCAACTACAATCGTTTCAGGTTTGGGATTAGCGACGCCTTTAGTAAAGGAAGGCAAGTTGATTATGTTTTGGGAGAATGGACGCCTGAAGAAGAATCAAAATTAGCAGAACGTCTGGACAAATCCATTGAGCTTATAAAATCCTTTGGAACGGCGGGTATCAATATTACCATGAATACGTTTAATGGGCAATAACTGGATTTTATCTACCAGTTTTTGATGTGAGAAATAATAAGTTCTGGTGCATATTTATTCTATCATAGAATCTAATCGTCTATAATTATTTTAAAAACTTTAATGTTTAAGAAATATTAAAGTCAGTTCTTTGCATACGAACTATACAGATCATGAAACTTCAACTCGTACTAATATTATTGTGCTTTTCTGTCTTTTCAGTTATTTATGCACAAGAAACGGATGCTCCCAAGTTTGGAAACGGGCTCATTAATCTCAAGGGAAAAGATAGTACCTGGGCAATGAAAGTCGGATTTCAACTCCAATTTCAAGGCATGGCACAATGGGAGGAACAGAACAGCAGTTTTTCGGATGTAGAATCTAATTTTTTGATCCGAAGAGCCCGCCTAAAATTGGATGGATTTGCCTACTCGCCCAAATTAACTTATAAAATAGCACTCGGACTTTCTAATAGAGATATGTCTGGAGCTTCCGTATATACCTCCAATGCGCCTCGCTATATTTTGGATGCGGTCATGAAATGGAATTTTTATGACAACTTCGAATTGTGGTTTGGTCAAACTAAACTTCCAGGCAATAGGGAGCATGTCATTTCATCAACTAATCTTCAGTTTGTTGATCGCTCACTATTAGATAGTAATTTTACGATTGATAGAGATCTTGGAATTCAATTAAGACATCATTTTAAGTTTTCTGAGAAGTTTATTGTTAAGGAAGCTTTTGCTTTATCTCAAGGTGAAGGCCGAAATGTTACAACTGGTAATCTCGGCGGTTTTCAATATACCTCTCAACTTGAAGTGCTTCCATTTGGTGAATTTACTAAAAAAGGTGATTATGTTGGTGGTGATGTCTATAGAGAAAGCACTCCAAAGCTGGCTTTAGCTATTAGTTATGACTTCAATAACGATGCGGTTAAAACGCGGAGTAATCAAGGTGCTTATATGGTTACGGATACCGGTCTTCATAAAAGTAATATTTCTACTTTGGTCGTGGATGCCATGTTTAAGT
Source organism: Gelidibacter sp. (assembly GCF_039916245.1). GTDB lineage: Bacteria > Bacteroidota > Bacteroidia > Flavobacteriales > Flavobacteriaceae > Gelidibacter. Next base: position 539 of record NZ_JBDSLS010000114.1, on the reverse strand, counting down.
ACCAAGGACTCTCTTTTATGGGCGAATATGCTCACAGAACCGCTTCTGATCCATTCGCTAAAAATTCTGATGGTTCGCTTACAGGAGATGAGGTTAATATAGGAAAAGGGCTGAATCTTCAGGCAGGTTACCTATTTGTAAACAATTGGGAAGTTTCAGCAAGATTTACCAACATCGCATTTGACCAAGTTATTACGGGAAGAGATCTTGAAAACCAGTACACCTTAGGGGTTTCGAGATATATTTTAGGCCATAAATTGAAAGTTCAAACCGATATGAGCTATTTAGCGATGAATACATCAAGCGATCAACTCATGTGGCGACTGCAATTTGCCATCGATTTTTAAAAAATTAACATTGCGGTAACATTGCTCTTGAAAACTGTAAGGATATTTGCAAACTAGTTTAAACTAACTTATGGATAATATTTATTTTTACATGATGATTGCCTTGGCCATTTTAGCGGTTGCTGATTTGGTGGTTGGGGTGAGCAATGATGCGGTAAACTTTTTGAATTCAGCCATGGGTTCAAAAGCGGT
>NZ_JBDSLS010000113.1:0-22504 GCF_039916245.1 Gelidibacter sp. | reverse complement strand
ACTTAGTTTAGAACTTAAGTTTTAAATAAAAACCCGCATTTTTTAAAACTCCGCTTCATTTTTCTTCTGTAAGTCCTTCTAAATACATTTCAAGGAGAATCTTTATTTAACTTAAATACTATACATATGAAAAACGAACTTTTAAAAGAGCTAGATGAGCTAGGAGGCTTTAACAAACGCCGTCAATTTTTGAAATTGAGTGGTATGGTTGTTATGGGCTCTGGGTTAATGATGGCTTGTAACAATGATGACGACAGTAATGTAGGACCACAACCTGGGATTTTTGATCTTGGATCGGGAAACTTAGGAATCTTGAATTACGCGTATGCTTTAGAGCAACTCGAAGCAGCGTTCTACACGAAGGTATTGGCGGGTTCCTATTGGGCGGGCGCACCAGCCACGGAAAAGAAAATTCTTGAAGATATTTACAATCATGAGGTCATCCACAGAGATTTTTTCAAAACCGCAATTACTGCCGTAGCACCAAAGGATATTTTACCAACATTGGAATTTGATTTCGCAAGCGTGGACTTTAGCAGTAGAGCTTCGGTTTTGGGAACATCGAAAGTTTTGGAGGACACCGGAGTAAAAGCCTATAATGGCGCCGGAAAATTGATAAACGTCAGTGATGCTGCTGGTCTGACCTATTTACTCTTGGCCGGAAAAATTGTTTCGGTGGAAGCACGTCACGCCTCAGCTATTAGAGACTTGTTAAACCCTTTATCAGAAGATTTCGCTGGAGATGACATCCTTATAGGATTAAATGGTACCGCGAAAGCGTTTGACAAAGCAGCAGAGCCGGGCGAGGTTTTGGCAGAAGTGGGCGCAACGAAATTTGTCGTAACGAAATTTACGGCTAATAACTTACCGACCTCTTAATCCGTGTTTTAACTTAAAAATATACGACTATGAATTTTATAACCATTTTAGATATGCTCTCAGACCAAGACCTCTTAAAAAAAGCAGGTACGAGAAGAGATTCTTTTAACCATTTTAAAAAACTAGGGTCTAGCGTTGCCTTGGCGTCCATTCCCTTCGGATTGGCTGCTACCGGTTCAAAAACAAAAACAGCCAATGCTGCAATGTTTGGTGTAACAAGTACCGCTAGCAATACCGACGTTCTTAATTTTGCCTTGACGCTGGAATATTTGGAGCGCAGTTTTTATAGACAAGGTCTGGCCGCCTCAGGATTAATCCCAGCGGCTGACCAGATGGTATTTGCTACCATATCAAAACATGAGGATGCACACGTAGACTTTTTGAAAGCGGCTTTGGGAGTTGATGCCATAGCGGAGCCGACTTTCGATTTTACAGGAGCTCCTGGAGGACTAAATTTGGATCCATTTAATGACTACCCCACTTTCATGGCCTTAGCACAAGGTTTTGAAGATACCGGCGTCAGAGCCTATAAAGGACAAGCCGGTGCTTTGGCCAATGACAATGCCCTACTTCAGTATGCGCTACAAATCCATTCAGTGGAAGCACGGCACGCCTCTCAAGTGCGACGTATGCGCGGTGAAAAAGGATGGATCACCAAATCCCAAAACACATTGCCACCGCAGTTTGCAAGTATTTATGGTGGCGCAACCCCTGAATCGAACACCGTTCAAGGTGGAGTTAATTTGGCAGGAATGTTTGCCAGCTATGGCGGCGACGATGCGGTTACCGAAGCGTTTGACGAACCCTTAACCATGGATGAAGTGCTCGCCATTGGCGGCATTTTTATTGCGTCATAAATAAAAATTATTGTAATAGAAAACCGTCTGATCAGGACGGTTTTTTTTTGGAATAAACCGACTTGACTATTTATAGTGGAAAAGTATTTTCGAAACATTTTAACACAACGTCACAGTCCGCGGCAGGGATACGAATTCGATTTTACTGTTGTATCTTAGATTTTGTGATTCTGCTTCCCTAAGTTGTAGTGTATATCCTTTTTGCGAGGCACGAACAAAAAGATTGCAACGAAAAGCCCGACCCGAAGGGGAACGCCCAAATAATAATAATAATAATAATATAAAACATTTTAAAACGACGCCATCCGCGTTAAGGATTACGAATCCTATTCTATTGTAATTGTTTGGAATTCGTGATACCGCTTCGCTAAGTTGCAGTGAGAATCCTTTTGAGAGAAAAAATATTGCATCGAAAAGCCCGACCCGAAAGGAAACTTGCCTGTCCGTCAGGCAGGCGCCCGAATAATCCTAAAAAACATATTAAAACGCCGACACCGCGTTAGGGATTACGAACCGAATTCTATTGTTATTATTTGGAATTCGTGATAACGCTTCGCTAAGTTGAAGTGAAAATTTTTTTTGTGAGGCACGAGCAAAAAGATTGCAACGAAAAGCCCGACCCGAAGGGGAACGCCCAAATAATCATAGAAAAAATTCTAATCCAGTCAGATCCGAAGGAAACATCCAAATAATCCTAAAAAACATATTAAAACGCCGCCGCCCGCGTTAGGGATTGCAGTGAAAATCCTTTTTGTGAGGCACAAGCAAAAAGATTGCAACGAAAAGCCCGACCCGAAGGGGAACGCCCAAATAATCCTAAAAAATATATAATATGACACTGCCAGCCCAAATAATCCTAAAAAAATTAATCCCCTCTAAGTTTAAGCGCCATAAACATCTTCTTCCCTAATTATAAATGTTAATAAGTCACCAACAAAAACCTAAACCGAGTTCCAAAACCCAAACACCAACACCACCATTGCGCTATTCTGAACCGCACCTATCAAACGCATCATTTCGAATGGCTTATGACAAATAATTACGACATATCTTAAAAAATAACGGTTATAATTTTATGGAAATTAAAAAGAAAGTAACTGCCACTAATTTTATGAACAAAATTCGCATCATACTATTTGGTAATCACATAGATTATCGTAAATTTGCAAACTCTTTTTAAGAGAGGAATGTTTAACTCGTCACGTGAACAGCGCGACAAATAAAAATCAATTAGTGTGAATACATTAAGCTACAAAACGATTTCAGCTAACAAAGCTACTGTTGATAAGCAGTGGGTTTTGGTTGACGCTGAAGGGCAAACACTAGGTCGTTTAGCTTCTAAGGTTGCAAAACTTTTAAGAGGCAAACATAAGCCTAACTTCACACCACACGTTGATTGCGGAGATAACGTCATTGTTATCAACTCTGAAAAAATCAACTTAACAGGAAACAAGTGGAACGATAAAACTTACATTCGTCACACAGGTTACCCAGGTGGTCAAAGAAGTCTAACCGCTACTGAACTATTCGGAAAAGATCCGGCTAGAGTAGTGGAAAAAGCAGTAAAAGGAATGCTGCCTAAAAACAAATTAGGTGCAGATTTATTCCGCAACCTAAACGCTGTTGTAGGTTCTGAGCACACACATGCGGCTCAAAAACCTAAAACAATTAACTTAAACGAATTCAATTAATGGAAGTAATTCACAAAATTGGCCGTAGAAAAACGGCTGTTGCTCGTGCGTATGTTGCCTCAGGTACAGGGAACATCACAATTAATAAAAAAGACATGGCGATCTACTTTCCTACTGCTGCATTGCAGTACAAAGTAAATCAACCTTTGGTCATGACTAACAATGATGGCAACTTTGATATTACAGTAAATGTATATGGAGGTGGTATTACTGGTCAGGCAGAAGCAATTCGTTTGGCATTATCTCGCGCTATGTGTGAGTTGGATGCAGAAAACAGAGGCATTTTGAAACCAGAAGGATTGTTGACAAGAGACCCAAGAATGGTTGAACGTAAGAAATTCGGTCAGAAGAAAGCACGTAAGAAATTCCAGTTCTCTAAACGTTAATCTTTTTATTACCAACTCGATTGGAAATATGAGCAATGATATTTCCAATCAAGTTTTTTTTAAAACACAAAATTTAACCCAGTTAATGTTGTCCAAAACACCCTTGTGTTAGGATAGTTTAGCATCTAAATGGTAAAGGCGATCGGCCACGGCTGAAACCACTTTATCATTGCTAATTTAACAGAACGTAAACTATTACAAAATGGAAAAAATAGAAGTAAAAGAATTACTTGAAGCAGGTGTACACTTTGGTCACTTGACAAGAAAATGGGATCCAAACATGGCGCCTTACATTTATATGGAGCGTAACGGTATCCATATCATCAATCTTTACAAAACAGCTGCCAAAATTGAGGAGTCTGCAGAAGCACTTCGCAAAATCGCAGCTTCAGGAAAGAAAATTTTATTTGTAGCTACAAAAAAACAAGCGAAAGACATCGTTGCTGAAAAAGCAGGTGCTGTAACTATGCCGTACATCACTGAAAGATGGCCAGGCGGAATGTTGACCAACTTTGTAACTATCAGAAAAGCTGTTAAGAAAATGGCAATGATTGATAGAATGAAAAAAGATGGTACCTTCTTGACATTGTCTAAAAAAGAACGTTTACAAGTTGACCGTTTGAGAGCCAAGTTGGAGAAAAACTTAGGTTCTATTTCTGACATGACGCGTTTGCCAGGTGCTTTATTTGTAGTGGACATTAAACGTGAAAACATTGCTATTAGAGAAGCACAGAAATTAAACATTCCAATCTTTGCAATGGTGGACACGAATTCTGATCCACGTCAAGTACAATACGTTATTCCTGCGAATGATGACGCTTCAAAATCTATTGATAAAGTTTTAACGCTTATCACTTCTGCAATCGCTGATGGTTTATCTGAACGTAAGTCAGACAAAACTGATAAAGACGGCCAAGAAGACAACGTAGAGAAAAAAGAAAAGAAAGCCGCTAAAAAAGTAGTAGCTGCTGACGAAGAAGAATAAATAACAATTATATAATACCTTAAAGTCGTTTCGTTCTTTTCTTTTCAGAAATCAATTGAACGACTTTTTGTAATAAATACACTTAGAAATTATGACAAAAATAACAGCTGCAGAAGTTAACAAACTTAGACAAAGTACAGGCGCAGGAATGATGGACTGTAAAAAAGCTTTAGTTGAGGCTGAAGGCGATTTTGACAAAGCTATTGACGTATTGCGTAAAAAAGGCCAAAAAGTTGCAGATCAAAGAGCAGACAGAGAGTCATCGGAAGGTGCTGCTGTTGCTAAAGTAAATGCCGACCATACTGTTGCTATCGCTATTGTTGTAGGATGTGAAACAGACTTTGTGGGTAAAAACGAAGCGTTTGTAGCATTGGCTAACCAAATTGCTGACATCGCTATCAACTGTACTACTAAAGAAGAATTATTAGCTTCTGATATTGGTGGAATGACGGTTGCTGAGAAATTGATTGAGCAAACAGGTGTGATTGGCGAAAAAATTGATTTGAACGCTTTTGAAAGATTGGAAGCGCCTTATATCGGTTCTTACGTTCACATTAACAAAATTGCTGCTATTGTAGGTTTTTCTGCTAAAGTTGACAAAGCTGACGAATTAGCTAAAGATGTGGCGATGCAAATCGCTTCAATGGGAGCTTCAACATTGTCTTACAAAGATTTTGATGCTGCATTTGTAGCTGCAGAAACTGAGGCCAGAATCGCTGTTATTGTAAAAGACAACGAAGAACGTGCACGTATGGACAAAACTCCTAAAAACGTACCTAGCTACATTTCTATGGCACAGTTAACGCCAGAAGTATTGGCAAAAGCTGAAGAAGATGCTAAAGCTGAATTGAAAGCTGAAGGGAAACCAGAGCAAATTTGGGATAGAATCCTTCCAGGTAAAATGGAGCGTTTCATTTCTGACAACACGACCTTAGACCAAGAAAAATGTTTGTTAGACCAAACGTTTATCAAAGATGAAAAAATGAATGTTGCTAAATATGTTGCTTCTTATGGCGATGTTAAAGTAACAGACTTTAAACGTGTGTCTTTAGGATAATCATTAATTCCTGCGTGCTTTATTGAACTTGTCGAAATACAGGCAGGAACCTCCAATAAAGTTAAAAACCACTACTTCTTACTAAAAGACGTAGTGGTTTTTTTTGTTTTAGTAATTGCATTTGATACATTGAAATCGAAGTTGAAGTCGAAGTTGAAGTTGAGATTGAAGTGGATGTATAAGAAATAAACTAAATATTAATATGCCGTCCCGCTGGGACTTTGGCAATCGGTTAGATTTGGTGCTATTAAGATTTCGCCCCGATGGGGCTGAATAGTTTATGCGCCATATAGAAGTCACGATATCAGACTATTACTCTAAAAGTGGCGTTGTATAACTAGTAAAGATTGCTGCAGAAACACCAACAATCACATATTTATTCCGGTTATCAACATGCAGACTGAAAACACCCGAAATGACTCTAACTGCAAATATATACAAGTCTTTTGGGCGTTTCCCTACGGGTCGGGCTTTCCTTTACAATCTTTTTGTTCGTGCCTCACAAAAAGGATTTCCTCTGCAATCCCTAACGCAAATGGTGAGTTAACAAAATGTTTTAAGCCGAAATCAAACTCCATGTAAGACCTAACATTCAATTGAAAAAACATAAACCATACTAAACGTCCTTAGTGCACTGAATAGACGCACCTTCTTAAAAGAGAAATTAGTCGTTTCTAAGCGCTTTTCACTATGATTGAAAGTCAATGTAACCTACATCTGATATTCGGCGTTTATAAAGCGCTTAACACCCAATAAACTCTTCCTTCAAAACAGCATGAACGAGAACAAAATGCACTTAATAATCTTCCTTGATTACAAACTAATCTCAGTACAAAAGCAACTTAATTATCTTCATTCCTTAATGGTTCAAAATAAAATCATCACCAAAGATCAAATCCTTAGGAAGTTAAGGAACATGAAGGGTTTAGAGAGCCTAAATCCTTCCTCTACAAAATAACTTAATAACCTACTCCGCAATAAGAGCCCTTGAACCCTTAAGAACCTGACAACATCTTAAAATCTAAACCAAAAAAAACGTCCATCAATTTGATGGACGTTTTATGTTTTACTCATTCTATTAATGAATGGAAAGTAATATAATTTGGTTAGAATGAATATCTAGCACCTACTTGAAGTTTCCAAGTTAGACCATAGAAATAGTTATAGTCAAATGTACTTACAGGGTATTCATTTTTAACTTTAGCAAAAGAGTAAGAAGGGACATTGTTTGCATCTTTGCCTTCATATCTTAAAATCTTACCATTGTTTGAGATCGCGTTGTTTTTAGCAACTCCCCATTCAGAATTTATAAGGTTTCCAACATTTAAGAAATCTAAGCTAAACTGTAACGTATTGCGAGTTTCTCCAACATTGATATAATACTCACGGGTTAATCTCAAGTCAAACGTATGAACCCATGGGCTACGAACCGCATTGGCTTCAGCATATTTCCCTTTATTATTTTTTAGATATTTATCTTGCTCCATGAAGTTGAAAAAAGCATCTTCATCAGCTTGTGTTTTAAATTTGATATCGCCTCTTTGACTTGGGATGTAGATCAAATCTGTTGAAATTCCATCGCCGTTCATATCATTCGCGTAAGTATAGCTATATCCGCTAGGAGAAAATCCTGAATAGAATACATTGATTAAAGTAGCAGATTTTGCGAAGTCATTTGACCAAGGCAATTTATATCCTGCAGATCCAATCACTTTACTTGGTACAACATATTGTGAGCGTTGAAGTTCTGGCAAATGAGGTCCGTTAACTCCAACAAGCCCACCATAGGCTGAACTAGCATTACTGCCTGGCATCCCCGTAATTTCTTTTGATTCCGTATAGGTATAAGCAAGCATTAATCTTAAATCGTCAACTGGCTCGGCATTAACTGTAATATTACCGATTGCACCCCATCCTTTGCTTGTATTTGATAACATATACGCGTTTCTAGAGGTATAAGTAAGATCAGCACTCGCCGGGTAAATATATCTATCATCAGGACCTGAAAAACGTTGCCATGAAGCATCTGGATCTTTCAAGTTGTAATTTTTTAGCATGACACCATTGATGTTTTTTGTGTAAATTCCTTCAACCGTAACTGACATTGGGAAAGACACAGGAACATCATAATCAAAAGCAATTGATGATTTCCATACTTGTGGCATTTTGAAGTTAGGATCTACACCGTTGATATCACGAGGTAAAACACCGTCCGCAGGAGTAATTGTATTAGGAAGATTCAATCTTCTGATCATTTCATCCACATCAGTAATCATTGGACCGGCTAAACCTGCCAAAGCACCATTTACGCTCTTAATTGAACCATTAGAGTTATAAGTAGTTGTCGCTGCATAACTTCCTTGTACCATTCCTGAGTTGGTTGGCATATTTGTGAAGAACACCAATGGTAATCTTCCTGAGAAAACACCAGTTCCTCCACGTAGCTTCATCGATTGATCACCTTTAATGTCCCAGGTGAATCCTACTCTTGGAGATACTTGCACATTGGCATCTGGCCATTTACCTGTATCAATTTTTCTACCGCCAAAATCTAAATCATAGATAGCGTTGTTTCTTAATAAGTTGTTTTCATACTTCAAATAGTCTGCGCGAATTCCATAAGATAATTTGAAATTAGGATTAACGTCCCAATCGTCTTGAAGATAAACTCCTACTTGATTAAAAGCAACTTCAGCAGTTGGATTTCTTTCGCCATCATAACCATAAGTTAAGGCAAAATCTGTTGGAGCGGCTTGATTAAGAAAATCCTCTAAGCTCGCATAACGATAATATCCAGTACCATTTCTCATATAAGAGTTGTTGGCCAACTGGTGTTCAAAACTTAAGCCTCCAGTAACCTTATGACTATCTAAGTAGTAGGTTAGGTTATCAGTAATAGTAAATGTGTTGTTGTTTACAGCGTTATTATGAGTAAAAAGCTCAGTACCCGCAGACATATAAGGTTCAAGAATTTGATTCCCTTCTGGCGTACGCCCATTCATAATATCAATAAAAGGGAATGGAGAAGAATTCGTTCCTCGTGCATCCTGTATTTTTGAAGAAGTCACAAGCAATTGATTAGAAAGCTTATCAGAAATTCTACTGTTCAAATCCAATGATAATGAATTTACAATATTGTCTTGAGAATAAGTGGAATTTGAGAATGCCATAGCATCTTGTGAAATACGATTGAAGCCATTAAAACGGTAGCCAGCATCAGCTGAATTTCCATTTGTTGCATTCCATCCCTGGTTTTTAGCATAGTTATAACGTACGCTTAATTTGTTGGTTTCATTGATATTCCAATCCAAACGAACAAGCAATTTCTTGTTGGTTTCATCAGCAGGATAATTACTGTAAGATCCTGGATCATAACCATAGTTAGTAAGTAAATGCTGTCTTACTCTTTCCATATCAGCAATACTGGTACGTGAAAGCGACTGATCAAGATTTGCAACACCATCTTCTGAAGGTCTCCAATTCACAACCTGACCTGGACGTTTTTCCATTTCTGCGTTAACAAAAAAGAATAATTTATTTTTTAAAATTGGTCCTCCTAATGTCAAACCATAGATTGTTTTTGACTGATCGTCTCTATCGCCAAATTGAACATCACCAATGCGGTTACCACGCATATCTTGGTTGTTGAAATAGGTGTAAGCAGAACCTTTGAATTTATTAGTGCCTGATTTAGTAATGGCATTGATACCACCACCAATAAAGTTTGATTGACGTACATCAAAAGGAGCGATCACTACTTGAACCTCTTCAATGGCATCCAATGATATTGGACTTCCGCCTGCTGGTAAGCTAGAGCTCAATCCAAAGTTATTGTTGAAATTGGCACCATCTACTGTAAAGTTAGTAGAACGACCGTCGCCACCTGCAATACTCATTCCGTTTGAGTAAGGCGAAAGTTTTGCAATGTCAGCAATACTTCTGTTAATACTTGGCAGAGCTGTTAACTGTTCATTAGAAATATTGGTTACAGCACCTGTTTTCTCAGTTGAAAACTTGGTTCTTTTAGCAGAAATAACCACCTGACTTAAAGAAACGCTTTCTTCACTTAAAACCACATCATGAAGATAACCAGCACCTAACTTAAGCGTAATGTCACTCGTTGTATTGGTACCATATCCCACATAGGAAATTGATACACTGTAAGGTCCACCAACACGCATGCCTGGCAAGTTGTACCGGCCTTCGTCATTAGTGATCGTGCCGTAAGTAGTACCTGAAGGAACGTGTGTGGCAACAACTGTTGCGCCCATAACCGGACCTTCAGCATCCGTAACTCGCCCACTCATGCTGGAAGAAGTTACCTGAGCCGTCATGACTGTAGTACAAAGCAATACTACAGACATCATTAAGAATTGAGTAATTTTTTTCATCTTTAATGTTTAAAATTTAGATTTTAAATTCGGTGCAAAATTAAACCATTATTATGACTTAATATTAACTAAACGTTAAGAAAATTTAACAGTACGAATTTAAGAGATTTTAACATTAAAAGACTCTCTAAGGAAATAAGTTGTCTATAAGTTTTTAACAATATTTAACTTAAAGATTTGTAGTATTCCAATAAGTTGAGCGTAGAACTGTCATGATTCGCATTATTCCCAGGTGTTGAAAACTCCTTCAGAATCTTAGAAGCAAGCTGTTTGCCGAGCTCAACTCCAAACTGATCGTAACTATAAACATTCCAAATCACCCCTTGAACGAAGATCTTATGTTCATAAAGCGCAATCAATTTACCCAAACTCTCTGGCGTCAATTGATCAATTAAGAGTGTATTGGTCGGTTTGTTGCCATCAAACACTTTAAATGTAGTGAGTTGCTTAATTATTTCTTCGGAAGTGCCTTGGCTTTTGAATTCGCTGACGACCTCATCTTTTGATTTTCCGTTTAAAAGTGCCTCGGTTTGCGCGATAAAATTGGACATCAATTTATCTTGATGATCCTTATTGCCATGAAGTGATCTTGCAAAGCCGATAAAATCAGCAGGAATAAGTTTTGTACCTTGATGGATCAATTGAAAAAAGGCATGTTGCGAATTGGTGCCCGGTTCTCCCCAAACAATATTCCCCGTTTGGTAAGTCACTTTATCGCCATTTCTATCCACACTTTTGCCATTACTTTCCATATTGGCTTGTTGCAAATAAGTCGCAAACTGATTCAAATATTGTGAATAACCAATAACCGCTTCACTTTCCGATTCAAAAAAGTTAGTGTACCAAATACCTATTAAGGCTAAAACTACAGGGATATTGGTTTTAAAATCTTCCGATTTAAAATGCTCGTCCATGTCATGGGCTCCAGACAATAACTTATCAAAATTATCGTAACCAACAGCCAAACTGATGGAGATGCCGACCGCACTCCATAAGGAAAAACGTCCACCAACCCAATTCCACATCGGGAAAATATTGTCTTCATCAATACCAAAACTTTTTACGTTTTCAATATTGGTAGAAACCGCTACAAAATGTTTGGCAATATCAGTTTCAGCAGCTGATTTCAAAAACCAATCTTTTATGGTATTGGCATTGGATAAGGTTTCTTGAGTGGTAAAGGTTTTCGAAACAATCACAAAAAGTGTGGTTTCAGGATTTAATTTCTTTAAAACTTCATTGACATGATCACCATCAACGTTGCTCACAAAATGCGTGGTCAATCGGTTTTTGTAGAATTGAAGTGCATCTACCACCATCGCTGGACCCAAATCAGAACCACCAATACCAATGTTTACGACATCTGTAAATGCCTTATTGGTAAATCCAGTTCTTTTTCCATCAACAATAGCGTTCGTAAAATCCTTGATTTTTAATTTCACTTCATGGATTTCAGGCATGACATCTTCACCTTCCACGAGCACTCCTGACAATTTCGGACTTCTCAATGCGGTGTGCAGTACTTCCCTACCCTCAGTTTCATTGATGATATGACCTTGAAATTGTTTGTTTATCGCCGATTTCAATTGTGTTTCCTCAGCGAGCTCCAATAACAAATCTAGCGTTTCGGCATCCATTCTATTCTTAGAATAATCCACATAAAAATCACGCCACTCGATGGTCATTTCATCAGCACGGTTTTTGTTTTCGGAAAACCACTGCGCCATAGGTACATCCTTGATTTTTGTAAAATGCTCATGCAGCTTTACCCACGCCTTAGTGTGGGTTGGGTTGATTTTTGGTAATGCCATGTGTTAGTTTTGTGTGATTGAATACCCTTGTTCTATGGTCGTTTCGTTGTGATATTGGATTGGAATCTTATCCAATTGCGCTCTTAACGGTTTAATAAACTGAAGATATTGATTGTTAAGATGCTTTGGTATAGACTCTGATGTTGGCATTTTCTCCTTGAAAGGATCGACTTGTTGACCATTTTTCCAAAAGCGATAACACACGTGTGGTCCACTCGTATTCCCAGTCATTCCCACATAGCCAATAACATCGCCCTGCTTGACATACTGTCCTTTTTTAACCGCCTGCCTACTCATGTGCAAATACTGTGTACTATAGGTGTCATTGTGCTTGATCTTGACATATTTTCCGTTGCCACCACTTTGAGTCGATTCGACAACCGTTCCATTAGAGGTTGCTAAAATTTCTGTACCAATTGGCGCGGCAAAATCAGTGCCTTTATGAGGCCTTAACGCATAGCCATAATAAGCGATTCTGCGGTTTAAGTTGTAACGTGAAGACACGCGACCGAAGTTAACCGGGGCTTTTAAAAACGCACGCTTTAAGCTTTTGGCCTTTTCATCAAAAAAATCGGCTTTATTACTTAGGGTGTCTGTGGCAAATTTAAACGCATAAAAATCTTCGCCTTTATGTTGAAAGTAGGCGGCATCAATACCATCCAAACCAGCATAGATAGAGTCTTCAATAAAACGTTGTTTGTAAATGATTTTGAATTTATCGCCTTTTTGAAGCTTCCAAAAGTTAATCGTCCAGGCATAAATATCCGACATATCCGCGATCAATTGTTGAGGCAATCCCTGTTCAGCCATGGTTACGGACAAACTATTGTAGATTTCGCCCGAAGCTTCTTTAGTGACAATCTTGACTGGTTTTTTCTCTTTGTAAGCAACTATTGAGTCCGCAAAATGAATGACGACATAGTCGATATTATTCTCTTGATATATAAAGCACTGTGGCGTTTGTACACTGTCCTTTGCAAAAAGCAAGGTATATGGCTTTCCTGCTTGAAGTTTTCGGATATCATAAGAATCCTTGGCGCGCTCAGCAATTTGATAGATTTTAGAATACCCCACGTTATTACGTTGCAATATGGAACCAAAACTGTCGCCAGATCTTATGGTGTCGCGTTTTACGATGTAATCATTAAGGTTAAATCCAAATTCTCTAAGTTCAACAGGTTCTATATAAGCTTCGAAAGGATCTAAGTTATCGTTTTGGTCATCTTTACACGACCACATTGCCAATCCTAATAAAATTGCTACTACTATACTTTTTTGATACATTTAACTACTTCAAATTTTATAATTCCATTCCCCAATTCTCCAATTCACTTTCCGTCCAAAGTTGAGGAAAAAATATACGTCTTTGGTATTTTGGATGCATGTATTTTTTCCAATCGCTGCCTCCAGTACCTTCTCCACCTCCCGAACCACCTTCTATATAGTGTTTTGCAGCATTATAGTGCGCAAACACCCAAGTAATATTTACGGTATAATCATAGTGCCTCATGGCTTTTACTAATTCTTCATTCTCCTGATCCGCTTTTGGCAACTCTTTGAATCGCGTCCATAAATTTTTGGTATTATGAGACTCCATGAATCTTAAAAACTCATCTTTATAGCGATTTTCAAAATTAATCAAGGTTGTCGATTTATTACCAGTCTGGTAATCTTTCCCAGCCGCTTGCCAATACAAATGTTCGAACGCATGTGTATAAGGCGTATTGCGATCGATATCCTTACGAAAACGGTAATCAATTAAATTAATTAATTCAGTTGACGCAAATTCAATCAATCGGTATTGCGCACTTTGGAAGCCACTTGCAGGTGTTAAGGAGTTTCTGAACTTCATATATTGCTCCACGTCCATACCTTCTCTCATGATATTGAATGAGGTGGTTAGCATATCAAAATACCTGCTGACCCGCATCAATTTAGATGCAAAAAATTCGGTAGTCAACGCCTTACTTTTTGAAACTTGCTCTATCTCCCAAAGAATCATCTTAAACAACAATTCATTGATTTGATGATATCCAATAAATACCATTTCGTCAGGCAGTGTCGTGCGTTGCACCTGTAAACTCAATAAGACATCCGTCTGTATATAGTCCCAATAGGTCAAAGGTTTACTGTAGAGCAAGCCTTTTAAATGCGTTTGGGTATCCTGATGTATTGCAGCATATTTTTGCTGAAGTTCCTTTAATACAGGATCGAAATCTTCTTTATTGGACATAAGTTCTAAAATTGTAACTGAAATGAATGCCTCAAACCTTTAAAGGCCTCTAAATCTGCCCTTAATGAACCCACCCTTAAATCGGCCTGAATACGCAACGGAATTTTATTGTCGTCAGCGCTGACCCACAAGGTCAAACTTTCTTGCTCCTTAAACACACGGCCAGCCATGACATACGGTCTAAACTTAAGGGTTTTTATGACGCCAAATTCGGTTTTTAGATCTTCTCTTCCTAAGAATTTGAGTTTAAAATTAAAATTCTCCTCATCAAAAAACATATTCAGACTTACTTCATCCCCTTCCTTTATGGTTTCAGTTTTATAATTGTTTCTCAAATAATAAAACGCCGAAACCATATCCTGTACATTCTCTGCAATAGTATAGGTCTCCTTTGTTTTCAATTTCTTGTTATTGACCAGCGCTTTTGAGTTAGCGTGATCAAATTCTATTTCAATATCCTTGGTATGGCCGCCCTCATCAATCTGTCTGATAAATTTGTATGGCATCCCTGTGGATTTATCAAAATAACTTTCATAACGGTCCTTGACCTTAAAAAACCACTTGATAGCACCTGTGGTCCAACCCTTTCCGACCACATGAAAGACCTCCTTTCCGTTTAATTTATGGCTTTTCACTTCTAAGGTCGCATTTCCGGCTTTCAGAAACCCGCTGTAACTCATTTTAAACTTAAACCACTCGCCTTCTTGAAAAGCGTGCTTATTTTGGGCAGAAACGCTGAGGACAACGAAGAATAGCGCTATGATTAATTTTATTTTTTTCATAAAGTTAAATAATTGCAAGTATAACTACTTATACTCAGTTTTCGTATATATCCCCAAGATTTGCAATTAGTGTTCCAAAAGTATTAAAACAAAAAAACTCCATCAAATTAATGCGGAGTTTTAAAAGTTAAATATTTGTTAGGGTTCAGGTTATAAAGTACCTCTCAGCTCCTGTTCTCTTTCAATAGATTCGAATAGCGCTTTAAAGTTTCCTGCCCCGAAACCTTTGGCACCCATACGTTGGATGATTTCGAAGAACAAAGTCGGTCGATCCTCTACAGGTTTTGTAAAGATTTGCAATAGGTAACCTTCCTCATCGGCATCAATCATAATACCGAGACTTCTTAGTTTTTCGATATCTTCTCGTAATTTATGACTATAAGTTTCCAAACGTCCAGGAACGGCCTTATAATATTCTTCCGGAGGTGTCGATAAGAATTCTACACCTCTCGATTTTAATTGTGTAACCGTCGTGATGATATCGTCAGTTGCGACGGCAATATGCTGCACGCCAGGCCCCTCATAAAAATCAAGATACTCTTCAATTTGCGAACGCTTTTTCCCTTCGGCAGGTTCATTGATCGGGAATTTGATGCGACCGTTGCCATTGCACATCACCTTACTCATTAACGCCGAGTATTCAGTATGGATTTGCTTATCATCAAAAGATAAAAAGTTGACAAAGCCCATGACGTCTTCATACCATTTGACCCAAATATTCATTTCATGCCATCCCACATTGCCAACCATATGATCAATGAATTTCAATCCTGTAGGCTCCGGGTTATAATCGGATTTCCAAACTTTAAATCCTGGCAGAAATGTGCCATTATAGTTTTTGCGTTCTACAAACATGTGAACGGTTTCGCCATAGGTATAAATTCCGGCTCGGATCACTTCGCCCTGATCATCGGTCTCCACTTTTGGCTCCATATAGGATTTGGCACCACGCTTGATGGTTTCTTCGTAGGATTTTCGAGCATCGTCCACCCAAAGCGCAATAACCTTAACGCCATCGCCGTGTTTGACCATATGGTCATTAATGAGCGATTTACTGTTTAGAGGCGAAGTTAATACCAATCGGATTTTATCCTGCTTGAGCACATAGCTGACGGCATCTCTTGATCCGGTCTCCAAACCTTTATAGGCATAAGACTGAAATCCGAAAGCGGTTTTATAAAAATGAGCGGCTTGCTTGGCGTTACCGACGTAAAACTCTACGTAATCTGTTCCAAGAAGCGGCAAAAAATCTTCAGCGCCTTCAAATATTTTTTCTAGTCCGTAATCGTCGGAGGTTATAGGTTTACTCATTTTTTAAATTTTAGATGAAAGAAAATAGAATATAGAGAATAGACTTTTAAGATGGTCCATGTTATATTCTATTAGATCTTTTTAATTTATATTTTCCTGTTATTATTTCGATGTTCCGTACTTCTCTATTTTCTATAGTCTATGCTCTATAATCTTTTTTTAAAGCCATGACCTGAAATAATCCTCATCGGCAATCTTTAACGCCTCTTCTGTAATTTTTAATGGTTTAAAAGTGTCCACCATTACGGCCAATTCATCGGTTTTTGTTTTTCCGATGCTTCGCTCCGTTGCTCCTGGGTGCGGTCCATGTGGAATTCCGGCTGGATGTAATGAAATATGACCTACCGCAACATCATTTCGGCTCATAAAATCGCCATCCACATAATAGAGCACCTCATCACTATCAATATTACTGTGATTGTAAGGTGCAGGAATGCTCAACGGATGGTAATCATACAAACGCGGCACAAAACTGCATACCACAAATGCATCGGTTTCAAAAGTTTGATGGACCGGTGGCGGTTGATGAATGCGTCCTGTGATCGGTTCAAAATCGTGAATGGAAAAAGCATATGGATAATTGTACCCATCATAGCCTACCACATCAAAAGGATGCGAGGCATAGACCATGTCAAAAATATCGTCCTGTTTTTTTACTTTAATCAGGAAATCTCCAAATTCATTATAGGTCTCCAATTCTTCTGGTCGACGGATATCACGTTCGCAAAATGGCGAATGCTCCAACAATTGTCCAAACCAGTTTCGGTATCGTTTTGGGGTGTAAATTGGTCGGCGGGACTCGACGATGAACAATCGGTTGTCTTCCGTATCAAAATCCATTTTATAAATGATGCCTCTTGGCACCAACAGATAATCGCCATATTTAAAATCGAGATTGCCGAGATGCGTTCTTAATTTACCCGTGCCTTTATGGACGAAAATCAATTCGTCAGCATCGGTGTTTTTATAGAAATAATCTTTGGTGGACTGTTTGGGAGCGGCCAAAATGATGCTGCAATCACTATTGGTAAGCACTGTTTTTCGGCTTTCGAGATAATCATTTTCTGGCTTGACCTCAAATCCGCGGAAGCGATAGGATTGAATGTGGTTTGCCTTGGCAATTTTTGGCGCAACATTATATTGCTTCCTAATTTCTTTGACTTGCGTTGGACGCTGTTCGTGATACGAATTGGTGTACATCCCATCAAAACCTACGGTCCCGAACAATTGTTCAGCATATAAGCTGCCGTCCGGTTTACGGAATTGGGTATGTCTTTTAGGAGGGATCTTCCCGAGTTTATGATAAAATGGCATATTTCAAGTTATGAGTTCAGAGTTCCCGCCTTCGCAAATGCTGCGGACGGCCAAGCTGAGTTATGAGTATATTATTGACCAAAAATCATCATTTTGCGTTAAAAACTATCATTATAAAGGTACGGAAATAAATACTATTCTCGTTTCATTGAGAACGACACAAAAAGACATATTTATTCTGGATTCCTTTTGATAAGGAATTTAAGATGGGAAAGTAAATCGATCCAGAAATGTGTGGTCATGAAACAAATATAGGGAAAATATTTTGACAGAACTGTTGCTCGTTGTAAAGTTGTGAGGTGCTAAGTTGAGGCTTTTTCAATGTCATTATTCCTCTGTGCAACTCTGTGAAATAAGCTAAAAGAATCCGTGATAATCTGTGAAATCTGTGTTGAAAAAAATTAGTGATAATCTGTTGAAATCAGCGTCATCAGCGTTCAATCAAATTCAAAATAGTTCATATTTTATTCTCGCAGAGTCGCAAAGGCGCTAAGATGTTTCCTCTACGCCAAAGCTTCGGACGGACAAATGTTGTTATGTTGAGAACTTTTGAGTTGAAACTCATCAAGATCATTATTTTTCTGATTAACTCAGTGAAAGCTCTGTGCAACTCCGTGTAATAACTTACAAGTATATTCTTTTAATCACGAGATTAGTTACGCTGAACCTTAAGGTTTCCTGCCGAATTTTATCTTGAGTTTAGTCGAAAGGCAGGAATGCTTTAAAACCAGAACCCTAAATTAAAAAACCAAATACTTTTTTTTCGTTCGGGAGAATACGTGTATTTCACTTCAAGAGGGCCTAAAAAGGTTTCGAGACCGTAACCTAAAGCGTATCCGGAATAATCAGGTGCAGAGAACCAACTTCCGGTTTCAAACATCCCATAACCAATATTAGCAAAATTGGCAGCTGCGGTAATGTGGTGTTTTTTAAATAATTCGTAATCCAAACTCAAAGTGGTTTTCACAAAACTATCGCCCGTGAGGGCCACATAATCATACCCATAAAACGAAATGAAATTATTTATAAAGTTGTTACCATAACCTCCAAGCGCAAAGTCAAGCGTTTGGGTGCTGTTATCGCCTATTTTAAATCCGCCTTGGGCAAAAATATCTACTGATAACTTATCAGTTATTCCAAATGCATAGCCAATATCTGCTTTAGCTATGGAAAACTCCTTGAAATCTTTATTAAAACGAGAAGCATGCAAGTACAAATGAAAATCCCCACTAAAATAAACACCTTTTTTCGGATAGTATTTACTATCATAGGTGTCCAAACGTAAGGTACCGAAAACACTTAAATAATCGGTATTCTCAAAAATACGTTTCTCATCGGGTACATTGGCAAGCACTGTTTCTGATTTAATATTCAAGCGTTTATGTTCGGTACCCAAACTCAATGAAAAATCCTTTCTAAATAAGGTTTGAAAATAAAACTGGTTGGTCTGATCTTGAAGCTCGATGTCAATTTTATTTAAACCTTCTATAGATTGCTCAAAATCATCCAAAAACAAGCGCGCATTAATATTTCTATTGAATTGGTTAAAGCGTGACCTTAAACCAATACTCCAATAAAACCCTTTGTCTATATAATACTCAAAGTTATAACGCACTTGGTCGCCCAAAATCAAATCCAGAGAAGCAACATCATCATCCAAAAGTGCTCGTTTTTTGGTAAAGTTTATCAAAGCTGCACTTTTATAAAGATCATCATAATGCAAACCAAGTTTTAAAAAGCTCGTGATTTCACTTTCACTCACCGTAGCCACTAAATCAAAAACATGCGGGGTATTGGTCTTTCGAAACTCATAATAAAATGTGGTAAAATTATTGGTGGCGATCAAATTATTAGCACCTCTATTAAAATCATGATAGCTTACGGTTTCGTTTTCAATCAGTTTAAGCTTCCCTAGAATATAGGCACGCGAATACCTTTTATTGCCATGAACTACAATCTCATTTATAGAGATACTATCCTTAGACTGAGGATTTAAGTTGGACGATCGTGCTGTTTTGTATTTAGGAAGATGATTTAAAGCGTCCAACTTTTCTTGAGCTGCGACAACACCACTTTCAATTATTTTTTTGCCTTCACTAAACGATACTACCGTATAATCCTTAATATCCGGCTTTATATAAATATCCGTTTCTTCAACTTTTTTGACCATATCACTAATGGTCCGATAGTTATTGATTTGAAGTAAAATAGAGGGAGCTGAATTTAAATCTTCTCGTTTTGCTAGCCCATGTTGGACATCTACCCCAATAATCACATCCATACCTTTTGCCTTGAGTTCATCAATGGGATAATTGTTGATAACACCACCATCAATAAGGACCCGATCATCAATAATCACAGGTTGAAACAGAGATGGAAAAGCACCACTTGCAGTCACAGCTTGGGCCAAATCACCATGATCCAGAATGACAGCCTTACCGGTTTCCACATCAGTGGCCACACAAAAAAAAGGAATGGGCAACTTATCAAAATCAGTGATATCAGCAACGTGCAACGTTAATATGGATAGTAAATTAAACACGTTCTGTCCTCGAGACAATGCTGAAGGCAGATTAATCTTAAACTTATTAAAGGGCAATGTTACTGCATACTTTTCTGAATTGTCACGTTCGTAGAAGGTTTTAGCCGATCTTGGCAAGTTGTCATTAATGACATCCTCAAAATTAACTGCCCTAAAAATAGAATCCAATTGCTTTCCAGAATATCCCGAAGCATACAGCGATCCAATAATGGCGCCCATGCTGGTGCCTGCAATATAGTCGATCTTAATGTCCAAGCTATCGATTACTTTTAAAACACCAATATGCGCAAAACCCTTCGCGCCACCACCGCTTAACACCAAACCTACTTTAGGATTTTTAGGCTGTTTTTGGGACATACTATCCTGGCCTTTCATCATAGAGAAAGCGCATAAAAAAAGAAGCGTGATGTAGATTTTATTCTTCAAATCGTGGTGTTTTCAACTTCCAAGCCTTGATGACTTAGATCAACTATTTAATGTTCGTGCTATTTTATTTTTTATAAAAATCGAGAATCTTATTGGCCCGCGATGCGCCAATAACCGGTTCCAACTCTTCAAAACTTGCTTTACTGATCCGTTTGACCGTTTTAAATTTGGTCATCAACTCGACAATGGATTGCTCGCCAATGCCCCGTATTAAATCCAGCTCAGTGGTCAAGGCACTCTTGCTGCGTCGGTTGCGGTGGTGCTCAAGTCCAAAACGGTGCGCTTCGTTACGCAGTTGCTGAATGACTTTTAGAGTTTCGCTTTTTTTATCTAAATATAAAGGAATTGGATCATCTGGATAAAATAATTCTTCCAAACGTTCAGCAATACTGATAATGGCAATTTTCCCTCTTAAATTCAAAGCTTCCAAACTTTTTAAAGCGGAAGACAATTGACCTTTGCCTCCATCAATAATAATGAGCTGTGGCAAGTGCTGTTCTTCTTGCAACAACCGCTTATAGCGCCTGTAGACGACTTCTTCCATGGAAGCGAAATCATCTGGCCCTTCAACGGTTTTGATATTAAAATGACGGTAATCCTTTTTACTCGGTT
Organism: Gelidibacter sp.; assembly: GCF_039916245.1. Taxonomy (GTDB): domain Bacteria; phylum Bacteroidota; class Bacteroidia; order Flavobacteriales; family Flavobacteriaceae; genus Gelidibacter. The sequence goes on along the minus strand of NZ_JBDSLS010000113.1, from coordinate 1,227 downwards.
TTCCGTTTTTAAATACCACACAAGCAGCAACAGGATTCGTACCTTGAATGTTCGAGTTATCAAAACATTCAATATGGCGCGGTTCTTCACTGAGTCGCAAATCGACCTTCATTTGTGCCATGATCCTATTCGCATGCCGGTCAGGATCCACTATTTTTGCTTGTTTGAAACGTTCCATACGATAGTATTTGGCATTGCGTTCTGACAGATCGAGAATGCTTTTTTTATCGCCAAGCTTAGGCACCGTAACTTTAATGTTTTCGCCCATCTCTAAATGGAAAGGGACATAAATCTCTTTGGACAGAGAATGAAAGCGCTGTCGAATTTCCGTAATCGCTAAAGACAACAGCTCTTCATCCGTTTCATCCAATTTCTTTTTAATCTCCAAAGTATGACTGCGGATGATGGATCCGTAAGACAATTGCAAAAAATTGACATAACCATAACCTTCATCAGAAATGATTGAAAACACATCGACATTGCTGATTTTCGGATTGACTACAGTAGATTTTGCCTGATAATTCTCAAGAATATCAATTTTCTCCTTGATGCGTTGTGCATCTTCAAACTCCATAACCTGCGCATGAACTTTCATTTGCTCCCTAAATTGTTGCAAGGAAGCTTTAAAATTTCCTTTTAAAATCGCCCGAATGGCTTCCACTTGCAAATCATAGGAGTCCTCACTTTGCAAGCCTTCGCATGGACCTTTGCAATTTCCCAAATGGTATTCCAAACATACTCTGTATTTTCCCGCATTAATTTTCTCTGGCGACAAATCCAATGAACAGGTACGCATGGGATACAACCCACGAATCAAATCTAAAAGCGTGTGTACCGTTTTCATACTCGTATAAGGTCCAAAATATTCAGATCCGTCTTTAATGACACGACGTGTAGAAAACACTTTTGGGAATCTTTCGTTCTTGATACAAATCCATGGATAAGATTTGTCATCCTTTAATAAGATATTGTAACGTGGTTGATAGGTTTTTATCAGATTGTTTTCCAAAAGCAAGGCATCGGTTTCAGTTTCAACCACAATATGCTTTATAGTGACGATCTTTCTGACCAAAACTCGGGTTTTGCCATGCTCATGTTTTTTAGTAAAATAAGAGCTGACGCGTTTTTTTAGATCTTTTGCTTTACCTACATATAAAATCTTATCATCAGCATCAAAATACTGATAAACTCCAGGCTGATTAGGCAATGTTTGTAGTTGAATTTCTA
>NZ_JBDSLS010000112.1:0-6337 GCF_039916245.1 Gelidibacter sp. | reverse complement strand
AATGCACCATATATTGATTGGACGACATCATGATTGGCATGGTGTAATTCATCAATTCAGCATGGGTTTCGTAACCATAATGCGCACGATTATACAATTGTAATCTGTGTCCGCGACGATTCATTCCTAAAGCTCTTGCACCGCCTCCATATAGAACCTCATCTTTTGTTAGATTGAATTGAAGGGTTTCCAAGCTGTCATTTTTGACGTAACACATCTTTTCAGAAATGATCGGTTTGCCTTTATAAGTATAAGAAATTTGAAAAGGTTGTTTTTGGATGCTGACCGAAATACCTGCAGTTTTTAATTCAATGGAAGTACTGGTTTTGAGTAATTCAGGCTTTAGAAGTTCTGGTTTTAGAACGACGGCATGCGAACTGGCGTTGAACGTTTCGCCTTTAGGAATAAAAGAGGTTTCCACAATGCTTTTAGTGTAGGGCGTAATTCTGTAAATGCCATCATTCACTTTTATTTCCAGAATGTTGTTTTTGAAATCCATGGATTCAAAAGTCCGGTTTGGATTTTGGGAAAAGCCAAGATTTAAGACCAGTAAGAATGTGATTAATATATAATTTTTCATTTGATGTATTTTTACCAAACCTTTCAGGTTTTTAAAACCTGAAAGGTTTAGATTTAAAAGACCTCACAGGTTTTGTAAACCTGTCAGGTCTCTAGATTTACTCGTTCTTTTTCAACAAAAACGCCAATGGAATATCCAGTCGTTTTTGCCATGAAATTTCGGTATGCCCTTCGCCTGGAAATTTTATATTCCTGAAATTCGACGCGTCATAACCCTTATCTTTAAATATTCTATTGACTCTCGAGGCATATTTTGGATAGAATTTATCCATTGTTTCCGTACCATAATCAAAATAGAACTTATGCGTTTTTGGCGACGGAACATGCGCGCTCATATACTTAAAAAAAGTATTGGTCAACAAATCTCCATCATACGGATCGCCGCCTGGCCAATGTGTTGACAAACAGGCAGCACCGCCAAACACTTTTGGATATTCACAAATGGCATACATCGAAATTAAACCGCCCATACTCGATCCTGCTACAAAAGTGTTGTCTCTGTCGGTCAATACTGAAAAATTGGCGTCGACAAAAGGCTTCAATTCCTTAACGATAAAACCCAAATAATTATCGGAAGTGACAGTATCAAACTTGAAATTATTATTCTCTGCTTCAACAAACAAAGAATCGCGAACAGATTCAGAAAGTGATTCAAAAGGCTTTTGCGGAAAATACTCACTGTGGCGCAAATCATTGATATTAAAGGGTGCGACGACGATAAAATCTCTGGTAATACTGTCCTTCATTAATTGGGCAGAAACCTCATCTACTTTCCATTCCTCATGGTTCCAAGTGATTCTGCTATCAAACAACATTTGACCATCATGCATATACAACACTGCATATTTTTTGCTGTTGGAATAGCCTTCTGGCAACCAGATATCTACTTTTCGAGGTGGAATAAAATTTGACGGAAAATCATCGATCCGCAGTAAAGTGCCTCCCGCAAAATCGCCTTCAATCGTGTCCGTTTTCACATTAGAACTATCGGCAGGCTTGATGTCAGCTTTCTTTTCTTTTGGTTTGGTTTCACAAGAAATTGAGATAATGAGAAGGAGAAGTAGATAAATAGTTTTTTTCATAAAATGTTTTTAATGTTGTGTTTATAAGTTTGAGGTATTAAAACTCAATGATCATGGAGGTCTTTCCATCAATGGTCAAGGTGTTTTCTAATGCGATTTGTTTTTCTGAAATAATATCGGTGCCAGATGTTGCTGTTTTAATCATTTCTTTGAACCGTTTCAAGTCTAACGTCTGCACTTCAGGATTGTTATTAATGACGACCATAACCTTATCATTAGCATCATATCTAAAATACACATAGACGTTATTTTCAGGAACAAACTGCATGGTTTTCCCCGAATGGATGACCGATTTTGATTTTCGCCAGTTAAAAATTTTCTTGGAGAATTCAAAAAAACCAGCTTGCTCCGCTGTTCTCCCTTCTGCAGTAAAAGCATTCATAGGATCACCTTTCCAACCGCCTGGAAAATCGCGTCGGATATCGCCATCGCCTTTTAAATCCTTGTTGCCAAGCATGCCCAACTCATCGCCATAATACACTTGTGGAATACCTCTTACAGTAGCAACAAGCGTCATCATCATTTTATAGATATTGAGATTTGAACCATAAATGTCGTTGATGCGATTGGTATCATGATTGGCAGCAAACACGAACAAATTGTTGATGTCTGGATAGAGAAAATCATTCGTGAAATTCTCATAAGCCCTCAACATTCCTTTGTCCCATTGTTGATCATCTTCAGCAAACATGACCATCATGGCACTGTGCAATGTGAAATCCATGACCGTCGGCAAATGCGAATTATAATTCTCGATAGCACCTATCTTACTGTCTTTTTGCCAAAAGGCCATTTGCGCCTGACTGTTCATCCAAACCTCTCCAGCGATATTAAAGTTTGGATATTCGTCCATAATCGCTTTCGTCCATTTTGCAATGCCTTCTTTATCATTATACGAGTAGGTATCCACACGAAGTCCGTCCAAATCAGCAAACTCTATCCACCAAATGGCGTTTTGAATCATATATTTTAACACCAAAGGATTTTTCTGATTAACATCTGGCATCGTCGTATCAAACCATCCGTTCATACAGGCTTCCTTGTCAGCTTCAGAGGCGTTGGAATCAAACTGCGTGGTCATTCGGTAACTGCTGCGTTGAAATCCTTGTTCGCCATTTTCCCATTTGTGGATCCAATCTTTCGTTGGCAAATCCTGGATCATCCAATGCTTGCTGCCCCAGTGATTGGTTACATAATCCATGATCAACTTCATGTCGCGCTTGTGCATTTCTGAGGCCAATCGCTTATAATCCTCATTGGTTCCAAACCGCGGATCGATCTTATAATAATCACTTTGCGCATAGGTGTGGTAGGAATAAATAGGCTCATTGTCTTCCAACAACGGTGTGCTCCAAATGGCGGTCACGCCCAACTCGTCCAAATAATCCAAATGATCAATAATGCCTTGAATATCGCCGCCATGACGTCCAGAAAGCTCTTTTCTGTTTACTTTTTCAACGGTATCTTCGGTACTGTCATTATCAGGATTCCCATTGGCAAACCGATCGGGCATGATCAAATAAATCAAATCACTGGAATCGAATCCTTTTCTTAATGCAGAATTTTCTCGGCGTTCCTTGAACTCATAGGATTTTTTAACACGGATTTTTTTATTTTTTGAAAATTGAAGTTCGTAAATCCCAGGTGCAACATTTTCTGTATTAATATTTATAAACAGATAGTTCGGATTTTCGGTTTTTATGATATCGGTAATCTGAATGGTGTTTGAGAACGCCACATCATATTGCGCAATATCCTTACCATAAACCATCAATTGCAGTTCTGGATGATGCATTCCGGCAAACCAAAAAGGAGGTTCTATTTTTTCTACCTGCGAAAAAATTGTCATGCTTAAAAGTAGTATTAAAATACTTACGAAATTCTTCATTTCATTCCAATTTTAAAGATTTCTATTGTTCTGCCTGCATTAAAACAGCAATAACTTTATGACTTTATGGTAACTTCTTTTCCATTGACTAAAATGTCCATGGAGCCACCACCTTCCACTGCAAACTTTGTTTCGTTTTTACCAACACTTATTTTAAGAACCTGATTTCTAAAGTTGATTTTAAACGAATAGGCTTCCCATTGCTCAGGGATTTTCGGCACGAAAGACAGCTTGTTATCCACAACCCGCATACCGCCAAAACCTTCTACAATGCTCATCCAAGTACCCGCCATGGAGGTAATATGAAGTCCTTCTTCCACCTCATGATTATAATCGTCCAAATCCAATCGGGAGGTGCGCAAATAAAACTGGTAGGCTTGTTCCATTCTGCCCAATTTCGCTGCTTGAATACTGTGTACACAAGGCGACAAGGAACTTTCATGAACTGTAAACGGCTCATAAAAATCGAAGTGACGCTCTAATTCTTCTAAAGAAAATTGATCTTCAAAAAAGTAAAAGCCTTGAAGTGTATCGGCCTGCTTGATGTATGGCGAGCGTAAAATCCTATCCCACGACCATGTCTGATTGATGGGACGGTCTGCTTTTGGTAAATCGGCTACGGTAATCAGTTCTTTATCTAAAAATCCATCTTGCTGCAAATACACTTGATACTTTTCTGAATAAGGATAAAACATATTGTCGGCAACTTTTTTCCATTCGGACATTTCACTATCAGACAGATTGGTTTTACTCAAAACCCGTGACAAATCTGAAGCATATTCCGTCTTCATTTTGGCAATAATTTCCAAAGTATAATTCATACACCATTGTGCAATATAGTTAGTGTAGAAATTATTATTGACATTGTTTTCATACTCATTTGGTCCCGTCACGCCCAGAATGACATACTTGTTTCGGTGCGTCGAGAATGTGGCGCGTTGGTGCCAAAAACGAGCAATGGCAATAAGTACTTCCAATCCTTTATCTGGAATATAACTGAAATCGCCAGTGTAGCGATGGTAGTTAAAAATCGCAAAAGCAATCGCCCCGTTACGGTGGATTTCCTCAAAGGTAATCTCCCATTCGTTATGGCATTCTTCCCCATTCATAGTAACCATCGGATAAAGTGCCGCACCGTTTTTAAATCCGAGTTTTTCGGCATTTTCAATGGCTTTTTCCAAATGATTGTATCGATATTCTAATAAATTCCGTGCCACGTTCTGATCTTTTGTCGCCATATAAAATGGAATACAATAGGCTTCGGTGTCCCAATAGGTACTTCCGCCATATTTTTCGCCAGTAAAACCTTTCGGACCAATATTCAAACGCGCGTCCGTACCAATATAGGTGTGATTCAATTGCATGATATTAAATCGGATGCCTTGTTGTGCTTTGATATCGCCTTCAATGGTAATGTCGGCCATATCCCAAATTTTTGCCCATGCTTCTTTTTGCTGTTGAAGCATTTTTGCAAAACCAAGTGACACGGCTTTAGATAGGTTCTTTTTAGCTACGGAAACCAAGTCGTTTTTATCATGATTTCTATCGACGGTATATCCACCAAATTTCGTGATGGTCAAAGTATCACCTTTGTTGACATTAGAACTGTACTCAAAAGAAACGGTAGAATCGGTCTTATTAACTGTCTTATTTTCGGCTAGGACCTTTCCGTTTAATGACAATTGGGCTTGCATCGCAGTACAGACATGAAAGTTGGTTTTCATGGTATGCGACACAATAAAGGCTTGGTCATGTTCAGCATTAACGCTTAAAATGTTCCAGAATTTATCATCCCAGTTGCTGTCTTCATTAGTAATTCCTGCATCAACATAAGGTTCAAAAACAATATGAGCGTCGTTATTTAAAGGCGTCACGTTATATTCAATAGCGCCAACCTCATCCATATCCAAACTTAAAAAACGCTTGGTTTCGACCTTGACCTCGATGAAATTATGAAGTGTGGCTTCGAAACTTCTGGACAACCAACCTTCTTTCATATTGAGTTCGCGTCTAAAGTTCCGCACCTCTTTACAGGTTGCCAAATCCAAGGCTTCGCCATTGACGGTCACGTTGATGCCGATCCAATTCGGCGCGTTGAGGACTTTGGCAAAATACTCTGGATAGCCATTTTTCCACCAGCCTACTCTGGTTTTATCTGGATAATAAACGCCCGCAACATAACTGCCTTGAAAAGTCTTTCCTGAATACTGCTCTTCAAAGTTGGCACGTTGGCCCATGGCACCATTACCAATGCTAAAAATACTTTCTGAGGATTTGACACGGTCGGCATCAAAGCCTTCTTCAATGATGGACCAATTATTTGGTACGATATAATCTTGATTCATTTTTTTGAGATAAGAGAATAAAGAGGAAAGACTAAAGACGGATCGGCCTATTTTTCTTTCTTCTAAATTCTAGTTACTTAATGTTTTTTTTAACCACAATGGACGCAAGGCTTGACACAACGGTCACAATGGGTTTTTCTATTTTCACTTAATACTTTATACTTTGTACTTCTTACTTAATTCTATCTATTAATTAACTCCTTCAAAAACGCCTCACTGATTTCAGTAAAATCCTTGAACACATAGTCGGATTCATGGAGCGTTTTTTTATCTCCAATGCCAATGGACACCATTCCTGCAGTATTCGCCGCCTGAATTCCAGCTACTGCATCTTCAAAGACAATGCAGTTTTCAGGATTGGTATGTAATTGTTGTGCGGCAATCAGAAACACCTCGGGATCGGGCTTTGCTTTGGTCACGTCATTGCCGTCAACGAGGACGTC
>NZ_JBDSLS010000111.1:0-13588 GCF_039916245.1 Gelidibacter sp. | reverse complement strand
CTTTTGAAACGCCATTCACGGTAACCGTGCGGTCATACATGTCTTCAAATTGTGCCATGCTCGCATGTTTGCCCGTAAAATTGATATGCTCATAAATTTCATCAGAGACCACAATAATATTAGGATGTTTTTGTAACACATCTGCTAAGGCGCGAAGTTCTTCTTTGCTATATACTGAACCGCTAGGGTTACATGGTGAACTGTACCAAAGCATTTTCGTCCTAGGCGTTATCGCAGCTTCCAATTGCTGAGGTGTCATCTTAAAATCGGTAGCAATAGTGGTAGGTACTTCAACAGGTGTACCGTCATTTAGCTTTACCAAATCCGCATAACTTACCCAATATGGGCAAGGTAAAATGACCTCGTCACCTTTGTTGATCAATACCCCGGCAAGATTGGCAAGCGATTGTTTCGCGCCTGTAGATACTACGATTTGATTATGATTATAGGTTAAGCCATTATCACGTTTAAATTTTGTGATGATGGCATCTTTCAGTTCTACATAACCATCAACTGGCGTATAAGAACTGTAGTTCTCGTTGATCGCCTGAATGGCAGCATCTTTTATATAGTCTGGGGTATTAAAATCTGGTTCACCTAGGCTCAGCCCGATGATGTCTTTTCCTTCTGCCCTTAATTCTCTGGCTTTTGCTGCCATGGCTAAAGTGGCAGAGGTAGACATATTTAAAATTCTATCTGAAAGTAAGTTCATTTGAAAAAATAATTAGGCTTGTAGTGCTGGTTTTGATCCCATTTCTTTTAAATATCTGAAATGTGCTGCAATTGCTTGACGCGTCGTTGCATATTCTTTGTAGGGGAGATTGAATTCGAGAGCAGTTTCCTTGACTATTTTAGATATTTTAGAATAGTGAACATGACTGATATGAGGAAAAATATGATGCTCTACTTGATGATTTAATCCGCCAGTAAACCAATTGACAATTTTGTTATTGGTTCCAAAATTGACGGTAGTATTTAATTGATGGATGGCCCAGGTATTTTTCATGGTACCATTTTCTGCTGGAAGTGGCATTTCAGCATCTTCCATAACGTGTGCCAATTGAAATACGACACTTAAGATAAGGCCAGCTACGTAGTGCATGATAAAAAAGCCAATCAATATTTTCCACCAAGCGATATCCGTCAATACTAATGGTAAAACAATCCAAATAGAAACATAAATTATTTTTGAAATGACCAATTTACTCCATTCTGTTCTAGGATTTGGAAATTTACCATAAGATAATTTACGTTTTAAATAACGTTTCATTTGAAGATAATCGGTGGTAATAGCCCAGTTTATAGTCAAAAGACCGTACAGAAATAACGAATAATAATGTTGAAAACGGTGGTGTTTATGCCATTCCGCATGTCTTGAAAAGCGTAAAATTCGTCCAGCTTCCAAATCCTCATCATGTCCGTGAATGTTGGTGTATGTATGATGAAGCACATTATGCTGCACTTTCCAGTTGTATACGTTTCCAGCTAAGATATAAATACTACTTCCCATTAAGCGATTAATCCAATCTTTGTCTGAAAAAGCGCCATGGTTGCCGTCATGCATCACATTCATGCCAACGCCAGCCATTCCCACACCCATGACAACGGTTAATAGTAACATGGCCCAAGTAGGAAGATCAAGAGTAAGAATTAAAAAATAAGGAGTTAAAAACAAAGAAAACATAACCACAGTTTTAACCCATATTTTCCAGTTTCCTGTTCTTCTTAGGTTATTTTCTTTGAAATAATCATTTACACGTTTATTGAGGGTTCTGAAAAATTTTGCAGAATCATTTCTCGAGAAAGATAGAGTTTGCTGTGTCATTGATTTAAATTTATTGTAATAATGACAAAAATTAAGCCATTATTTATAGAAGCGCAAAGATAATCAATTAATGTTTCGATGCTGATAAGAATATGCTAAAAATATCCGTGTAAAAAAGCTTATTTTTGCTGAAAATTTACAGAAAATGCAACTTATTAGAAATTACTTTCCTGATTTATCCGAACTTCAAGTACAGCAATTTGAGCAATTGGAAGAGCTTTATAAAGATTGGAATCTTAAAATAAATGTGGTGTCGCGAAAGGATATTGACGAATTGTATTTGCGTCATGTGCTCCATTCCTTAGCAATAGCAAAGTTGATATCCTTCAAACCTGGTTCTAAAGTGATGGACGTTGGCACTGGCGGCGGTTTTCCTGGTATTCCCTTGGCCATTATGTTTCCAGAAACCAATTTTCATTTGGTAGATAGTATTGCTAAAAAAATAAAAGTTGTTGATGAAGTTGTTGAGGGGCTGGGCTTGACCAATGTTAAAACTTCCAATTGTCGCGTAGAAGAGGTCAATGATACTTATGATTTTATTGTAAGCAGGGCAGTGGCGGCAATGCCAACCTTTGTTCATTGGGTAAAAGATAAAATTGCGAAAAAGCAAAAGCATGAACTTAAAAATGGAATCATCTATTTAAAAGGGGGCGATCTGGCTGATGAATTACTCGATTTCCCAAAATCAACTGTATATGATCTTTCTGATTTTTATAAAGAAGAATTTTTTGAAACAAAAAAACTAGTGCATTTGCCGTTAAAATATAAAGGCTGATTTTAGAATGGAGTTATTGGTCACAATTCTAAGTTAAAACTATGCGCTTTAGTGCATCTCACTTTAGCTTCTAAAAATTTTGACACTAATTTCACGAATTTTCACGGATACATTCGTTCCCTGAAAAAACAGAAGTATATTTCACACGAATGCATAAATTTTCAGTCTGTTTTAAAAACCATTGCCAGGCTGAATGTCGGGATGGTATGGCGTTTTAGTCCATAGTGTGATTTAGTTGGAATGGTTCGCAAGGATCTTAAATATCTAAATTGTGGATAAATTAAGGTGATGCTATTACGTTGAAAAACAAAAAAATCCTCAAACACAAGTTCTGAGGATTTTTTTATAAAATATACAAACGGATTACTAGCCTAAAAATGGATATTTGTAATCGGTTGGTGTTACAAACGTTTCTTTAATCATTCTAGGAGATATCCAACGCAATAGGTTTTGTGCACTACCTGCTTTGTCGTTAGTTCCTGAAGCTCTTGCTCCCCCGAAAGGTTGTTGTCCAACAACCGCACCTGTTGGTTTGTCGTTGATGTAAAAGTTCCCCGCTGCATTTTGAAGTGCTTTAGTGGCTTCGTCTATAGCATATCTGTCAGTGGCCATAATCGCACCTGTTAGTGCATATTCACTGGTTTCATCTACGAGTTTTAAGTTTTTGCTAAAATCTTTATCCTCATACACATAAATTGTCATCACAGGACCAAAAAGCTCAGTGCACATGGTTGTGTATTTTGGATCGGTAGTTTCGATGATAGTTGGTTCAATAAAATAGCCTTTGCTCTTGTCATAATTTCCACCGGCAATAATGGTCGCATTTTTATCTTTTCTGGCTTGGTCAATATAGTTGGCCAATTTGTCAAAAGAAGCTTCATGGATCACTGCAGTCACAAAATTGCTCATGTCCTCAGGAGATCCCATGGTGACTGTTTTTAGGTCCTCAACGACGTAGTCTTTGACTTTGGTCCAAATGCTTTTTGCAATATAAGCTCTTGATGCTGCACTACATTTCTGACCTTGAAACTCAAAAGCACCTCTTACAATAGCAGTGGCTACTTGCTTAGGATCGGCAGTATGATGAGCGACGATAAAGTCTTTTCCACCAGTTTCTCCAACAATTCTTGGATAGGTTTTATAATTCGCAATATTGTTTCCGATTTTTTTCCATAATTCTTGAAAAACAGAAGTTGATCCTGTATAGTGCAATCCAGAAAAATCAGGACTTGCCATAATCGTATCCGTAATCATTGCGGCATCGCCAAAAACAACATTGATAACTCCTGCAGGAACGCCAGCCTCTTCAAAAACATCCATAATCACTTTAGCGGAATAAACTTGATGATTACTTGGTTTCCAAATGACCACATTCCCCATCAAAGCCATACATGATGGTAAGTTACCAGCGATTGCCGTAAAGTTAAATGGGGTCACGGCGTAAGTGAAGCCTTCTAAAGGACGGTATTCAATTCGGTTCCAAGCGTCACTTGTACTTTTTGGTTGATCATTGTAGATCTCCGTCATATACTGAACATTGAATCTCAAAAAGTCAATAAGTTCACATGCCGAGTCAATTTCAGCTTGATGGATGGTTTTAGATTGTGCAATCATGGTAGCCGCATTGATTTTTGCGCGGTAAGGCCCGGCAATCAACTCAGCTGCTTTAAGAAAGATGCCTGCGCGATGTTCCCAAGGTAATTGAGACCATGTTTTTCTTGCTTCAAGAGCTGTTGCAATCGCCTCCTCAACATGGCTTTTTTCAGCCAAATGATAAGTTCCAACCACATGTTTATGGTCGTGCGGTGGAGACATGGTTGTCGTGGTTTTGGTTTTTACATATTTGCCGTTGATATATAGAGGTACATCAACTTTGCTATTGAACATTTTAGAATATTCTGCTAAAACCGCTTCACGTTCTGATGATCCTGGAGCGTAAGTCTTTATCGGCTCATTTACAGCCACTGGTACCTTGAAAAATCCTTTTCCCATGAGTATTGTAATTTTGAATGTTTAAAATTTTAAGTGGCGAAGGTACAAAATTTAGGCCGTTTTTTAATGGAATGGTTTGCTAAATGCTCGTTAAATCTATATCGTATTTTTCACGTTGTAAGAACAATGCAATAGATAGTACTGTCAGAAGTTAACCAGATTAGACAATTTTAAACTCTTCTCAAAGCCGAGACATGTTTCTTATAAAATATTTCAAAAATGAAGATAATAGCAATAGGAAATGTGCGATTCCAAAAGCGTCGTGGTGAGAGCGAAAAATGAAAGTTGATTAATTGAGCGCAAAAGGCGCACTTAATTTGAATGAAGGAATATAAACTTTGAAGGTGTTGGAGTTTGTGAAATTTATCATATTAAAATGACCCTGCATCGCGCCGTAGGGCGACGATAGTAAACAGCCCGAAGTATAACTGTGTGTTTCTCCAGGTTTTAAAACAGGTTTTTTGCCAATGACACCTTCGCCCTCAATGATTTCTATATTATTTAAAGCGTCTAAAATTCTCCAATGACGCGTGTTCAATTGTACAGAATTTTTGCTTTGATTTTCTATGGTTACTTTGTAGCCAAAAGCGAAATGGACTTTGTAGTTTTTATAAAAGGTGCCTTCAAAGGTGGTTTCTACGCTTATTTTGATGCCACTTGTAACTTGCTGGACCATGATGATTTTTTTTTGAGTATAGCTAAAATAGGATAATTTTCAACATTTGCGTAATTTATTCCGTTTAAGATGTAACACTGTCGCTCATCTGCATAATTATAGTGGAAAACACCTTTAATAAGGACTGTAAAAAGCGATTGTTTAGAGCTGTGGAAAAAAACAAACGGGGAATTTTTAAAAATTATAAATTAATTCGAGATATTAACGGAAGATGCTTCGCCCAAGCCAATCAGTCGGTCGTAGCGTGCACCTAAATCTTTATAATACACCAACACTTTGTAATTGTTTTCGGTTTGATAAAAATTACCGCTAATAGCTCCTTCGTCGAGGGTGCCGTTCTTGTCGGTCACGACATATTTATAGTTATAAAAACCTTGTTTTAAGCGAAAGGCACATTCGTATAAACCAGTTTTGGGATTCCATAGAAGTTTATTTTCTGGTTCCAGGGCATAATTGTTGAAGTTCCCATACACATAAACCGATTGGCCCTCCATAAATTCTTGCTGTTTAAGCGCAAAATGAACCATCGTATAATCGGCTTCAATGGAAACGTCGTGAGCATCGACAGCGGTGATCAAAAAGTTACCATTGATATCAGGGTTGTAAGTGTAAAGTTGGTGAGCTCGTGGCGTGTTGACAAAAAGATAAGTATTATAAATATCCTTTAAATCAATGAACTGCACCCCCATGTTGGCGGCTCTGACATCTTTGGTTTCGAAATACAAATACTCGTTACCACCCCAAAAGCTAGTTTCTGAAGTGTATTTGTAAACGAGTTGATTTCCCAAGGTATATTGTGGTTTGACGTTTGAAATAGCGGTGTTGAGATTGTTGTTCTGGACAATCAAAGTTTTAACGTTTTCCAGCGGATTGTTAAAATTAAAATTTCGGTTGTTGATCACAATATCCACGGATTGTTTGGTATCAATAAATTTGACATCGCGCGAACGTTTAATGGCGACTCCAACACTCACAAGGTCTTCATAAACCATGAACTTTCTTGAAAAAATGAGTTCGTCATCATCATTCCAGATACTTATCAGATAATTTCCCGTAACTAATAAGCCTTTAGTCTGCTGATTGGGAATTTGAAGCTTATAATGCGAATATATTTGATAGGTATTGAACGAGTTTTTATAGTCTTGAATGCGTTGGTTGTCAAAGCCTCGCAAGTATTCTGATTTCACTAAATCGGATGGCGTCCAGTCATAATTAAAATGCTCAATCACATAGTAGAAATCGGACTCTAAGCCGTTAAGCGCATTAAATTCCAATAATAAAGGTTCTCCCAGTCTTAAAATGGGCAATTGGCTTTCATTGGTGTTGCCCTTGAACATAATGGTTTTTATATAATTGGGTGGTGCGGTTTCATAAACCTGGGCGGACATGACAATGGCAGAAAGCAATGCGATGAATTGGGAGGAAAATGCTTTGAAGGTCATTTTAATAGTGTTTTGAAGTGTAAAGATACGCAAAAATCATGCCTGAAAATGGGACGTAAGTTTCGCATAATTTGTAGGGATTTTATTTATTTACTATGTTTTTTATTATTTTAATGGTCAACGTTTTAGCTGTTTTTGCGAGTTTTATAAATCCTGTAAAAATCTGTTGTAATTAGAATTGTATTTCAGCAGTTTTTTTGAGCACCATATCTAAAAGTTTTCTTTGATTGCTGAATACTGTCGAGATTTGTATTTCCAGCTTAATTTTAAATATTACACTTTTTTGGGAGTGCCCTTCCTGAAGGATTTTTAGAAATAATGGGCGTTCAACTTAATCTTCGGTATTTATGAAAACAAAAATTACGCCTCACCACTTCATTATTGATAATTTTAAATGGTTTTTGATTTTATTAATGCTGTTGTCATGTTTAGAATCTATTGCTCAGGAATTCCCAACTTATTTTATTGTAAGTAGTGTGGCTCCAACTAGGGTTACACTACAATCAAAGGTTGTTATTACTGCGGACCCAGGAACTATTCCTCCTAGTAACAGGTTCACTACTTTGACTTGTGAAAACATATATAAGGATAGTAAAGCCACTTTAGACGTTGATACAGGACGTACTGTAGTGACTATTACAATTGCGCCATACTTTAATCAGGCCAATGGCATTAACATTCCTTTAGATAGTGATGTGGGGCCTAATGCGCTTAAAATAATTGGTAAAGATGTTTATATTGGTTCCTATGCTCCAGAAAACCAAGTTTTTCTTGAATATGTGTTACCTACTTCTAGAACTTTAATAGACTCATCAAGCAATATGGTAAAAATCACTGAGATTTTTACGACATTCAATGGATTTTGGAGATCTAGCGAATGGAAGAACAATCCAACTGATCCAACTAAAATGCCAAATACTAGCCACGATCTTTTAGGTTTTACTTATAACGGAGTTATTTATTCAACAGGGGTGAATGATGCGCTACTCACAACAAGTGTGACGCCTGACGAAGCTTCAACAATTAGTTACCAAACTTTTAAAGCTTATTCCACTAATGGAGTTTCGGGAAACACAACTACAGATAATTATTTAGCCATGGCAGATATGATCGACGGCAAGCTAAATCAAACTGTTTTGAGTTCTTCCATAGAAAACACCAGTATATATAGCGTTCTGATTGATGGGGTTAATGGCTTGGATTTAGGTACTGGAGTTACCAATTTTAGTAAAACTACTAATGTGAGTTTTTACAGCGGAAACGGAAATGTTGGTGCTATTGAAGATGAAATACCGGATTTGTTATTAACGCAAATTGCAGAACCAGGTGGCGCGGATGTATATTATTATTCTGATCATTTGGGGAATGTTGTTGGTAGACCAGTCAGTTTACTAATTTCAAATCAGAAAACTAATGGGTCCGCACTACTGGCTGAATGGTCATTGGATTTTTACAAGATGACCAGTACCACATATGATCTATCCGTGCCAACAAGTGGTGTAGAAATAACTTCAAGGAAAAGACCATTAAGAATGGCCGCTTTTAAATTAAACGAGTTCGAAATCAATGCATCAAACATAGGTTCTGTAAGCAATATTAAAATGGCGGCAGGAGGGGGTGCTGATCTCGCGTTTATCGCTTATAATAGAGCAGCATTTGACATTAAAACTCCCGTTGTAAAAAGAGCGCCAATTTCTCGTTTTGTGTGCAAATTGCCGAGCTCATCAACTATAAATTTTAATGCCGAAGGCGCAGTAGATGGAGGTTATAGTACAACAAATCCAATTCCTGCGGGTGAAGTATTAAAGTATAGATGGTTCAAAAACCAAACTTTAATTTCTGGAGCTACCACCAATGAGTATACAATACCTTTTTCACCCATTACTTCCGATGAATTAGGAACATATAAGTTGGAAATCTCAAATTTAAGAGGGGCGGTGATTCTTCCTGTTAATTTTTCTGAAGGAGGTGTGCCTGTAGTTTGGAATGGTGCCACATTTGATTTGCCGCCCGCTTATATCGCTGCGGGTGTAACAGTAGCAAATGCTGACAGAAATTTGATTTTTTCCAGAACTTTACCATATAATAGGCCTTATGACTTAGAAGGTTGTGATTGTCTTGTGCCGGCAGGCAGTACAGTTACAATTCCGGTGGGGAACACGCTTAAGCTTTATAATAATATTGTTGTGGAAGGTATTACTAATGTTCTTGATGAAAATGACCTTATAATTGAAGAGATTCCTGCCGGCACCTTCATTCTAGAGGACGGTGCTAGCTTAATCCAAACAAAAGATGTAACTGTAAATGAAAACAGTGGCAATATTATTGTGAAAAGAGAAACTAAGCCTGGGACTATAAAAAAGTTTGATTATGTTTATTGGTCGTCCCCAGTTGCGGGTTTCAATGTGAATAGCATAGAGGGCTCCCGTAGATACGAATGGGACGTTACCGTTGACAATACTAATAATGGAACAGCCGGCACCTTTGGCAATTGGATTGCCCCATTGGGATTAGGAATTATGACGCCAGGTAAAGGTTATATTGTAAGAGTGCCATCCTCAGTTCCAGAAACCCCACCTGTTAACTATATCCTTAATAATACGTTTGAGGGCGTCCCAAATAATGGGGATTATTATGTTCAAATTAAAACCACGCCTCCAGGCTCCTCTATGAATCCAGTTAATCAACATTGGAATTTAATTGGCAATCCATATCCGTCCGCCATAAATCCGTCTAAACTTTTAAGTGATAATATAGATGTTCTTAGCGGAGTGTTACAGGTATGGACTCATAAAAATGCCATTTCTGAAACGCCACTCAGACCGTTTTATCAAAATTTTAAATTGAAATACAGCGACGATTATCTGACTTATAACCTAACCGCTTCCACAGACAAAGACTTTAAGGGTTATATTGCTTCAGGCCAAGGATTTATGGCTCAAGTCGAAGCGGATCCAACTAATAAATATGTAAAATTCACAAATGCAATGCGCTTTGGGCCTACTGGTGAAAGTGCATATGATAATACGCAATTTTACAGAGGTACAGGCAGCTCAAATACGTCTTCAAATGAAAGTACTGAAAAGCAGCTGATTTGGTTGGCATTAACCGAGGAGTCCCAAATGGCCACTGTAGCAGTAGTAGGTTACGTTGAGGGCGCAACTAATGGAAAAGACAAATTATATGATGCAAACTCTGGACCAGGTAGCATGCGGTTGTACTCAGTTCTGGAAGATTCAGATTTCCTTATTCAAGGTCGTGCACTTCCTTTTGAAGATAGTGATAAGGTGTCTTTGGGGATTGAAATTCTAAAAAACGGCATCTACAAAATCGGCATTGACCACCTCAAAGGCAGCCTCATGCTCAACGAAGACCAAGGCATTTATTTAGAAGACACCTATAATAACGTCATTCATAATCTAAGAAATTCGCCATATAGTTTTACGGCTAACGCAGGAGATGTTAAAGATCGTTTTGTGTTGCGATATACCAACAAAACCCCTTCTGTAGATGATAATCAGATGTCAGAAACCTTTGTCTATGTTAAAAATGAGCAGCTTTACGTCAAAGCTTCAAAAAATATCGAATCAGTGGTGGTGTACGATCTTACTGGTAAAAAATTGATGGACTATAAGTTGGAGGGCTTTGCCGACAAGTTCAATTCGCAATTCCAATTTCCAAAAGGGGCATACCTTACGGTCATTAAATTAGAGAATACGGGTTTAATTACTAAAAAAGTGATGAATTAGAAATCCAATTCATAAATTATATAATTAAAAAAACCATTAAATCCATCTGACTTTAATGGTTTTTTTATGTCTTCAGGTTACCTTGAAAAATGATGTATTCATGATTATGATAAGGTTATGGCGAATTAGATTTTGAAAAACTTTTTAGCCTAAAAATAAATGGGATTGCTGAAATTCACTTAAATTTGATAGGATTTTTAATTCGATCAACATAAATGCAAAATTTGATGGTTCACTATTATTCAGACGGTTGTAAATGAAAAATAAAATTCAAATTTTACGCAATCGTTAGCGTATAATTTTTATGATAAAAATCATGTAATCTGTATTATTAATTTGTAAATTTGCACCGATTTTTACTGTAAGAAAATCGCATAATTGTAACTATTAACCAATAGACTTATAATATGTCAAACGACATTAAGATTAAAAAAGGTCTCGATATCAAACTTAAGGGTATTGCTGAAAAAACAACCGAAAGGGCCGTTTTAAGCAATTTTTATACCCTCAGACCTGAAGATTTCCACGGTGTTATTCCAAAACTAATTTTAAAAGAAGGAGCAAAGGTGAAAGCTGGTGAACCTATCTTTTACGATAAAACCAATGAGGCTGTGAAATTCGTTTCGCCAGTTTCAGGGGAAGTGATTGAGATAGCAAGAGCGGAAAAGAGACGCATTGTGGGCATTAAAATTCAAGCAGACAAGGAACAAATTTACCATGACTATGGCAAGTTGAATGTTGCTGCTGTAGATGCTGATACCATAAAAGCACATTTATTGGCAACAGGTTGCTGGGCGTTCATCAAACAACGACCTTACGACATTATTGCCAAAACAGATCAAACACCAAAAGCGATTTTTATCTCGGGTTATGCCAGTGCGCCTTTAGCTGCGGATTTGGACTATGTACTGCAGGGTAAGGAAGCTGAATTGCAAGCAGCAGTTTCAGCATTGGCTAAGTTAACTCCTGGTAAGGTGCATGTGAGCGTTGGTCACAATTCAAACTCACCGTTTGCTGGGCTTTCTGGAATCTCTTTACACAAAGTATCTGGCCCACATCCGTCAGGGAATGTTGGAACGCAAATCAACAAAATTGATCCTGTCAACAAAGGTGAAACCGTTTGGACAGTTGCCGCACAAGACTTGGTAATTATTGGAGAACTTTTGCTTACCGGTAAATTCAATGCAGAGCGTATTGTGGCGCTTGCAGGTTCATCCGTTAAAAAACCACGTTACTTTGTTACCAAAATTGGTAGTGAAGTGGCGACGATGGTCTATGATAATGGGGTGGAGCAAAATGGCAACGACCGTATTATCTGTGGCAACGTTCTGTCTGGAAAACAAGTGAAACCAGATGGCTACTTGGATTATTACAGTAATTTAATTACAATAATTCCTGAAGGTAATGATTATGAGTTATTTGGATGGAACAAACCTGTGTTTGATAAGCTTTCTATTACCAGAGCACTTACGTTTTCATGGTTGACACCAAATAAAACCTATGACCTAGATACGAATATGAATGGTGAACACCGAAACTTTGTGTTGACAGGTAATTATGAAGAGGTATTCCCATTGGATATTTTCGTCATGCAAATCTTAAAGTCTTGTTTGTACAAGGATTTAGATGAAATGGAGGCTTTGGGAATGTATGAAGTTGCTCCAGAAGATTTTGCTTTGACTGAGTTTGTATGTGTGTCTAAACAACCGCATCAGCACATTATTAGAGAAGGTTTGGATTTAATGATAAAAGAAATCGGTTAATATTAAAGACAATGGGTTTAAAACAGAACTTACATAATTTAAAAGCGAAATATAAGGGAACTAAAATGGCACCTGCCTTTAACGCCCTTCATACTTTTTTATATACACCTAATGATACCGCACGTGGTGGCACGCATATTAAAGCAGCTGATGATTTAAAGCGTACCATGAACACGGTCATTATGGCTTTAATTCCATGTTTGATTTTTGGTATGTTCAATACCGGATATCAGCATTATTTAGCAACGGGAGAAATTGAAGCTGTATCTAATGGCTTTTTCAGTAGTGAATTTTGGAATTTACAAAACTTCAATTTAGGCTTTTGGAAAGTATTACCGCTAGTTATTATTTCTTATGGTGTTGGATTAGGGGTTGAATTTATTTTCGCCACAATAAAAGGACACGAAGTTGAAGAAGGATACCTTGTAACTGGGATGCTTGTGCCATTAATCATACCAATCGATACACCATATTGGATGTTGATAATCGCTGTTATTTTTGGTGTGGTCATCGGGAAAGAAGTATTTGGTGGTACGGGAATGAATATCTTAAATCCGGCCTTAACCATTAGAGCGTTTTTATTCTTTGCTTATCCTACTTGGATGAGTGGTGATAAGGTTTGGGTACAAGGCGCTGTTGAAAGAACTAAAGAAATTGCAAATGGCTCTACGGCCGATGCTATTTCTGGAGAAACAATCCTAGGTAGCTTGGCACAGTCACATCCTGTGGATTACTCCATATTAGATATGTTCTTTGGGTTTATTCCAGGATCTATTGGCGAAACGTCGACGCTTTTAATCCTCTTGGGTGGATTGTTCCTCATCTTCACAAAAATAGCAAGCTGGCGAATTATGCTCAGTTCCGTTATTGGAGCTTTGGTAATGGGTTATATTTTTAACATCGTTGCAGACTCAGGATGGATTACCCAATCGAGCAAATTTTACACTTTAATGAATACGCCTTACTGGCAACATTTGATCA
This sequence comes from Gelidibacter sp., assembly GCF_039916245.1. Classification (GTDB taxonomy): domain Bacteria; phylum Bacteroidota; class Bacteroidia; order Flavobacteriales; family Flavobacteriaceae; genus Gelidibacter. The sequence continues at coordinate 385 of NZ_JBDSLS010000111.1, read as the reverse complement.
TGGGCGGTTTGGCCTTTGGTATTGTGTATATGGCTACAGATCCGGTAACTGGTTCACAGACTAACAAAGGGAAATGGATTTACGGATTCTTGATTGGTTTTATTTCGATCATGATCCGCGTATTTAACCCAGCCTATCCAGAAGGTGTGATGTTGGCAATATTATTAATGAATGTATTTGCTCCTACTATTGATCATTATGTTGTTAAAGGTAATGTCAATAAAAGATTAAAAAGAGCGAAACTTAAAACAGCTTAAATTATGGCAATCGATACAGATAAAAATAGTTATACCATTATTTTTGCCATCGTTATGGTTTTGGTGGTTGGTTCTATACTTGCAGGTCTTGCGCAAGGTTTAAAACCTATGGTGCAGGCTAATCAACG
>NZ_JBDSLS010000110.1:0-18778 GCF_039916245.1 Gelidibacter sp. | reverse complement strand
ATGAAAATTTTAATTACAGGAGCAACAGGTTTAATAGGAAAGGAGATTGTGAAAAGATGTCATGAAGAGGATATTTCAGTTCATTATTTGACGACTTCAAAAGAAAAAATTAAATCTGAACCTAATTATAAAGGTTTTTACTGGGATCATAAACAGGATATTATAGATGACAAGTGTTTCGAGGATGTGGATGCCATTATTAATTTAGCGGGTGCCACCATCGCAAAAAGGTGGACCAAGAGTTATAAAAAAGTGATTTTGGAAAGCCGGATTGAATCGCTTAGTTGCTTGAAAAAAGGCTTGTCTCGTGTGAAAAACCATCATGTCAAACATATTCTTTCAGCCAGTGCTATTGGTATTTACCCAGATTCTTTTACTAAATATTATGACGAATCCTTCTCGATAATATCTCCAACTTTTTTGGGCGAAGTGTCAGCAGCGTGGGAAAGTGCAGTAGATAAGTTTTCAGAATTAGGTCTTTTTGTTTCAAAAGTGAGAATAGGCTTGGTGTTAGACACGAATGAAGGTGCCTTGCCTCAAATGGTAAAGCCCATAAAATTAGGACTGGGAGCAGCTTTTGGTTCTGGAGAACAATGGCAATCGTGGATTCATGTTTACGATCTGTCTAAAATTTTTGTTCATATTATTCAAAATGAATTGGACGGTGTTTATAATGGTGTGGCACCAAATCCTGTCAGCAATTCAGAACTTACAAAAGTTATCGCAAAAACGCTGCATAAACCTTTGTTCTTACCAAATATTCCTGAGTTTGTTATGAAGCTAGTTTTGGGTGACATGTACATTCTATTATATGAAAGTCAACGCGTATGCTCAAAGAAAATTGAAGCTACGGGTTTTGACTTTGCCTACTCCAATGTGCAACCTGCGTTGGAAGCCATTCTCAAATAAGGGCATTTGAAATAATGATCTTTGGACAATTTATTTAGACAGAATTCGCGACCAATAAGATGAATTTTTCAACGGATTAAACTCTATTCCAACTTTACACCTTAATTACTTTATCGGAGATATGTTCAGCGCACCATTAAAAAGCATATTTAAATCGGTTTTTCATGTCCTTGTTATCTGAGAACAGATGCATTTGAGATGACATTTAGGCCTGTTGAATTTGTTATCAGTTAAATTCAATATATAAACGCCTGGAATAGCCGAAAAAAATATGTTGTGACATTTTGACAATTTTTCAATAATGGCAGTACTTTTGCAAATTCACAAAGAAGATAAAAATGAAGTTCAATATTATGGGCAAAAAAGATAAAATTGAAGACGTTGAAACAAACGTTGAAGAGACTTTAAATGAGGCTCCTCAAACAGAAGAGGTAAGCGTTGAAGAACAGTTGAAAGAGGAATTGGCAAAAGAAAAAGATAAGTTTTTGAGACTGTTTGCAGAATTCGAAAATTATAAAAAGCGCACTACGAAAGAGCGTATAGAGTTGTTCAGAACTGCAGGTCAAGAGGTAATTCTGTCACTTTTACCAGTTTTAGATGATTTTGACAGAGCCATTGCTGAAATTTCAAAAACTCAAGAAAATGAACTTTTGACAGGTGTTGAGCTAATTCGCAATAAATTCAAGAGCACGCTTAATAATAAGGGACTTGAAGAAGTTGTTGTTGAAATAGGTGATGTTTTCAGTGCGGATGAGCATGAAGCCATTACCCAAATTGCTGCAGCGTCTGATGATTTGAAAGGCAAGATTGTTGATATCATTGAAAAAGGCTATAAATTGGGCGATAAAGTGATTCGTTACCCTAAAGTAATTACAGGATTTTAAACACACGAGTGATTCTTTAGGAATAGATTAGAAATATCATACAATGAAGGAAGATTATTACGACATATTAAAAGTTGACAAAAATGCTTCGGCAACTGAAATTAAAAAAGCATATCGGAAAAAGGCCATAAAGTACCATCCTGATAAAAATCCTGATAATAAGGAGGCTGAAGAAAAGTTCAAGAAAGCAGCTGAAGCTTATGAGGTGTTGAGTGATGCAGATAAGAAGGCACGTTATGACCAATTTGGTCATCAGGCATTCCAAGGCGGCGGCGGTGGCTTCAACGGTGGTGGCATGAATATGGATGACATTTTCAGTCAGTTTGGAGACATTTTTGGTGGCGGTGGATTCTCTGGTTTTGGAGGTGGATTTGGCGGTCAGCAGCAACGTCGTGTCAAAGGCAGTAATTTAAGGATCAGAATTAGTTTGACCTTAGAGGAAATCGCCAATGGTGTTGAGAAAAAATTAAAAGTTAAACGTAAAGTTCAGGCTTCAGGTACCACTTATAAAACCTGTTCAGGTTGTAATGGCTCGGGCCAAGTGACCCGAATTGCGAATACAATTTTAGGCCGCATGCAAACCTCTTCTCCGTGTCCAACATGTGGTGGTGCAGGAGAGATGATTGACAAAAGGCCAGCTGATGCGGATGCTCAAGGATTGGTTCTTCAAGAAGAAACCGTTTCTGTAAAAATTCCTCCGGGAGTGGTGGATGGCATGCAGTTAAAAGTGTCTGGAAAAGGAAACGAAGCACCAGGAAATGGAATTTCGGGAGACTTATTGGTAGCCATTCAAGAAGAAGAACACAGTACGCTAAAACGTGAAGGCGATAACTTGCATTATGATTTATATGTAAGTTTGCCTGATGCTGTTTTGGGTACAAGTCAAGAAATTGATACGGTTACCGGCAAGGTGCGTATTAAGATAGAATCCGGTGTACAGTCGGGCAAAATCCTACGATTGAGAGGTAAGGGGATTCCTAGTATCAATGGTTATGGAAAAGGAGATTTGTTGGTTCATATTAATGTATGGACGCCAAAAACCTTGAGTAAAGACCAAAAGGACTTCTTTGAAAATAATAGGAATGACGAACACTTTCAACCAAAACCAGAGAGTTCTGATAAGTCGTTTTTTGAGAAAGTAAAAGATATGTTTTCCTAAGAAAGAGGTAAATTGATAAATATTACTATATTTGAATATCACTAATTTATTTTAGTGATATTTTTCTTTTTCATAGCAATTTTTTCCCATCCTTGATTTATTAAGGGTGGGTTTTGTTTTTTAGGACATTTTGTTTTTTGGAATTCTTAAGTTATTAATGGTTTTAGGATAAAAATAAAAGCATATAAGTATTCCTAAGCACGAACATTTAATATATTTACATTTCTTTAAACTGAACTAATCAAACGCTATTTTATGAACAACTTATTAGTTGCGAATTCTGTTTCCAAAAATTTTGGAGATTTTAGAGCACTAAATGAAGTCTCTATTGCAGTTCCCAAAGGAAGTATCTTTGGATTGCTGGGGCCGAATGGAGCAGGCAAAACAACACTCATCCGTATTATTAATCAAATTACCATGCCCGATTCAGGTGAGGTGCTTTTGGACGGATTACATTTAAAGCCAGAAAATGTTCGTGATATTGGTTATCTGCCAGAAGAACGTGGGCTTTATAAAACCATGAAAGTGGGAGAGCAGGCCTTGTATTTGGCGCAGTTAAAAGGCCTGTCCAAACAAGAAGCAAAAGATCGGCTCAAATATTGGTTTGATAAGATGGATATTGGCGATTGGTGGAATAAAAAAATTCAGGAACTCAGTAAAGGGCAAGCGCAAAAGGTGCAGTTTATCGTAACCGTACTTCACAAACCAAAATTGCTCATTTTTGATGAACCTTTTTCTGGTTTTGACCCAATCAATGCCTCACTGATTAAAGATGAAATTTTACAGTTAAGAGATGAAGGAGCGACGGTTATTTTCTCTACGCATCGTATGGAGTCTGTCGAGGAATTGTGCGACCATATTGCGCTTATCCATAAGTCCAATAAAATTTTGGATGGTAAGTTAACAGATATCAAGCGTCAATTTAAGACGAATACTTTTGAGGTTGGATTGCAATCGACCAATCCGGAAGAGGTCACCCGACTGATTGAAGAAAAATTTGAAGTGTTTCCTGCAACCTTCAAAAACTTGAATAATGATATTAAATTGAATGTAAAACTACCTCAAGAGACTTCGCCGAATGATCTGTTGAGCTTTTTAACTTCAAAGGCTGAAATTCATCATTTTGTTGAAGTGATCCCGAGTGTCAATGATATTTTTATTCAAACTGTAAAAAATAACTAAAGATGAATCATTTACCGCTTATCATCAAAAGAGAGTATTTGAATAAAGTGCGCAACAGGTCTTTTATTGTCATGACTTTTTTAAGTCCAATAATCATGATTGCCCTGATTGCCGTTGTGGCCTATTTATCTCAAGTCAATAATGACAAAAAGCGCACAATTTCCATTCTGGATGAAACTGGTGTTGTAGGAGAAGTGTTTGAAAACACTGAAAACACTACCTATACGCTGCTCAACGACACAGGATTGGAAACAGCCAAAGAGTTAGTTAAGGCAAAACATGACTTTGGTTTACTTTATATTAAGAAAAGCCCTGACACCATTAATTTGGTGGAAACGGTCAATTTTTATTCAGACGAGTCGCCTTCCGTTTCTATAATCTCCAGTTTGGAACGCCGAATTGAAAAGCGATTGTCAGATCTTAAACTACAAAAAGAGGGTGTAGATATCGAACAGATAAAAGCATCAAAAACCACCGTGGATATCGCTCAGGAAACCTTTAATGGTGAGAAAACATCCAAAATTGATAGTTATTTAAAACTAGCTTTTGGTGGGGCTGCTGGCTACTTGTTGTTTATGTTTATCATCATTTATGGCAATATGATTATGCGTAGTGTTATAGAGGAAAAGACAAGTCGAATCATCGAGGTCATCATTTCTTCGGTAAAACCAATTCAATTAATGCTGGGCAAAATTATTGGAACGTCGTTGGCAGGTGTCACTCAGTTTGTCATTTGGATTATCCTGGGAAGTGTACTATTATTCGTGGTTTCAGCGATTTTTGGAATTGATATGAGTCAAGTGCAAACGCCACAACAAGAAATGATCAATCAGGCTATGGCATCTTCAAATGCTCAAAATGTCGCTCAGGATTTGATTGTGGGATTTGTCAATTTGCCAATTCTTAATCTTTGTATTGCATTTTTGTTTTTCTTCATAGGTGGCTATCTTTTATACAGTTCGTTCTACGCCGCAATTGGTGCTGCTGTTGATAATGAAACGGATACACAACAATTTATGATGCCCATTCTCATGCCGTTAGTTTTGGCCATTTATGTGGGTGTGTTTACAGTTATTGAAGATCCGCATGGCACTGTTTCTACCATATTCTCATTTATACCTTTGACCTCGCCAGTGGTCATGTTAATGAGAATTCCGTTTGGTGTTCCAATATGGCAACAACTTTTATCGTTCGGATTATTGGTAGTTTCCTTTGTGTTTACCGTTTGGTTTGCTGCTAAGATTTATCGCGTGGGTATTTTAATGTATGGCAAAAAACCAACCTATAAAGAATTGTTTAAATGGTTGAAATATTAATTGTCATTCTGTTTTTGTTTTTAGAAAACCATCGTCTTTAAGTTAACTTCATTAATTTGCTGATAGTTGATGGCATTTAAGAGTCATTTTAATCTTAACTTTAAAATAAAACGACGAAATAAAAGTTATTTCAAAACCGCTCTTCAGCGATTATTTTAGGTGAATTCAGTTATGAACATTATTTTAAGGAACACCTTTTGTATAATGCATGGGCATTAAGCAGTTTTTCAGAAGATTACTGGTTGAGAAGGAAAATGGAAAGATGATTTTTATCGAAGTGATGAGGAAAACACCATCCGTTTTATAACAGGAATAAATTTAAATATTAGAAATGCCAAAAATATTAGTAATTGAAGATGAAGCGAGCATCCGTCGCGTCTTAGTGAAAATTCTTTCAGAAGAAAATGAGTCCTATCAGGTAGATGAAGCTGAAGATGGATTAGCTGGACTTGAAAAAATAAAAAAAGAGGATTATGACTTAATCCTTTGCGATATCAAAATGCCGAAAATGGATGGCGTGGAAGTCTTGGAGGCTGCCAAAAAAATTAAACCAGAAAGCACCATTGTAATGATTTCTGGTCATGGTGATTTGGATACTGCAATTAATACCATGCGTCTTGGCGCTTTTGATTATATCTCAAAACCACCTGATTTAAATAGATTGCTTAATACGGTCCGCATTGCCTTAGACCGCAAGGAATTGGTGGTTGAGAATAAAATGCTAAAGAAAAAGGTTAGCAGGAATTATGAGATGATTGGCGAAAGTAACGCCATTGGCCACATCAAGGAAATGATAGAAAAAGTAGCGGCTACTGATGCGCGGGTTTTGATTACAGGGCCCAATGGTACTGGAAAAGAATTGGTAGCGCATTGGTTACATGAAAAGAGTGAGCGTTCCAGCGGACCTTTAATTGAGGTCAATTGTGCAGCGATTCCATCCGAGTTGATAGAAAGTGAATTGTTCGGCCATGTTAAAGGTGCGTTTACCAGTGCAGTGAAAGATAGAGCCGGAAAATTTGAAGCAGCCAATGGCGGTACGCTTTTTCTTGATGAAATTGGCGACATGAGCCTTTCTGCGCAAGCGAAGGTTTTGAGAGCCTTGCAAGAAGGTCGTGTACAACGCGTGGGCAGCGATAAAGATATAAAAGTAGATGTGCGCGTGGTTGCTGCAACCAATAAAAATCTGAGTAAAGAAATTGAAGAAGGCCGTTTTAGAGAGGATTTGTACCACAGATTAGCGGTGATCTTAATCCAAGTGCCGCGATTAAATGATAGAAGGGAAGATATTCCCTTATTGATTGGACATTTTGCAAGCCAAATAGCTGAGCAACATGGAACGGCTCCAAAGTCGTTTTCTTCAAAAGCCATCAAGTTATTGCAAGAATACGATTGGACAGGAAATATTAGAGAGTTGCGCAACGTGGTAGAACGTCTTATTATCCTTGGGGAAAAAGAAGTGAGTGAAAACGACGTGAAGCTTTTTGCATCAAAATAGAATTTAATAAAACAAACGCTTAGAATACTCGAATTATATCGAAGATCGTTCTTGTATTTCCGGCGGCATAGCGTATGGAAAACATCAAAATTAACGACTTTAAAGTCTCGGGCTCCATCAAGATAAAAGATCTGAAAACAGAATATAATCTTGATGCTTCAAAAAAGAAAATAAAAAAGGAATTAAAAAATGTCCGTAAGGAGGTGGCCAAAATTCAGGATACCATGTATGCCCATGGCAAATATGCGGTTTTGGTGTGTTTGCAAGGGATGGACACTGCCGGAAAGGATAGTCTCATCCGTGAGGTTTTTAAGGATTTTAATTCGCGAGGGGTGGTTGTCTATAGTTTTAAAGTGCCCACCGATTTGGAACTGAAACACGATTTTTTATGGCGTCATTATATTGCGCTTCCCGCACGTGGTAAGTTTGGTGTTTTCAATCGTACACATTATGAAAACGCTTTGGTGACCAGAGTGCATCCTTCTTATATCTTAAGAGAAAACATTCCTGGAGTTGATTCTGTTGACGATATTAATGAGGAATTTTGGGAAAAGCGCTTTGAAGATATCAATAATTTTGAAAAACATATTTCGCAAAATGGCACTATCATTTTCAAGTTCTTTTTAAACCTTTCAAAAGAGGAACAAAAACACCGCTTGTTAAGACGCTTGGAACTTGAGAAAAAAAACTGGAAATTTTCTCCTGGTGATTTAAAAGAGCGTGATCTTTGGGATAATTATATGCTCTGTTACGAAGATATTCTCAATAAAACCTCAAAACCTTATGCGCCTTGGTATGCCATTCCATGTGATAGCAAACATACCTCAAGATTGTTAATTGCAAAGGTTTTGTATGACACTTTAAAGACCTACACTGACATTAAAGAACCAGAATTGGATGATGATATCAAGGCCAATATCGGATTGTACAAAAAGCAGTTGGAAAAGGAATAGTTTCTGTTTCGCTAAACTATTGTTCTCGCAAATATCGCGAAGAATTGACCGAAACCTTGCGATCTTGGCGTATTTTAACCTTGCTTCCCTTGCGTTTAAAGCCCATCATATTGAGAGGCTTGTGCCTCATAGTCGGTTAATGTTGTGCTTTTGAATCCTGAAATAAGTACTATTTCTTTTGTTTTTGGAATTAATTTTCTTCGGACTCAGCCAACTTCTTTGTATCAGCATATTGTTGAAAAGCAATTATTTTACCGTTATTCAATGTCCAAAGATGTGCTACCTGCACATCAGCTTCTTTCCCTGTTGATTTTACTTTCAGATGATAACGCAGTGTAGCTAATACTTGATTGTTGCTCATATTATGAAGTTCGATATCTTTTAAAACAAAGAATTCATCCATTTCGTTAATCCGGATGAATACCCCATTTAATATCGCGTCTGGACCTATGTAAGGATTTCCGTCAGCCAAAGAATTACCTTCCGCTTCGTTCCATATTATTTTTGCATCCATTGCACCAAGTACTGTTGGCATATCCCTTTTAGCAAAAGCTTTATAAATACTATCAATAATTTCAACATTTTCAGGATTAGAAATCAATCCTAATTGTTCCATAAACAACAAATTGTCCATAAAATCTTGTTCTTGTACAATTTTACCGAATTTCATTTTGACAAGTGTGACACCTTCCACATCGACCTTATTACCTGTAGGTGGAATACCGAAAAAATTACCGGTGTGACTACCTTTAAAACTCCAGTGTTTTGCAATTTGATCGCCTTGACCGAAAACATTTTTAACCGTAAAAATGATATCTGAAAAGCCAGTGAGGTAGTTTTGGTAATAGTCTTTAAAACCTTGAATGCCTACGATGTTTTTGGGATTCATGACCATGACGACGTTTGTGTCGAAATGAGTGCCGTTAATCAGGTCAATTTCGCCTTTATTAACGATGTCATTCCATAGTTGCGTGTACATTGCAATGTCTTTATCAACATCTTTATTTTGGGCCAATGTTGGCGTCAAAGATAAAAGATAGTATATAAGAATAGTGATGGTCGTTTTACTTATACAATTAACATGAATTTTCATCCTAGTTTATTTTAGATTCATTTTTAGAAGTGAAAGGTAAATGGCAAGACCGATCCAGACCATATACCGTTATAATTATTCTATTGGCGTGTTGGGGCTTTTACTTCGCCACTAATTCCGCTAAGGTCTGGACGGAAAATCCAGAGCTCACTTTCTGCCCCTACGGTCACATCATACCAATCCTTTAAAAATTGGTCCCAACTTCCTTTGCCATAAACTTCATCATACTTTTTATCCATTTCATTATTTTGACCTATCCATGAAGATTTATCGAAAAAAGATATAACAGCAATGTCCCGGCCTTCTTTGGTGCTTCCAAATTCATTAGTGTAAATTCCGTATGTTTCATTTGGTAGCTTTTCAGCGTAAGCTTTATTAATCTTTTCAATCAGTTTCATGGCATCTTTCATTTTCCCTCTTTTGACATCATAGTAATCTACCAGCATATTTTTAATGGTAAAGTCTTTGGAGAATCGCGATACTTCTGAATTAAACTTCCAATAGGACTGTCCACCACTTCCTGCCGTTACATAGGGCATGACGTTGTTGTCCCAATCGATATCATGGCCATTCTCAGTTGTTGGTCTGTAATCAATGGCACTCCAAGGAAATGGTCCCATGACCCAGGCGTAGCTTCCGGTATTAGGGCCATTTGAAATCCAATAAACCCGCGTTCCATAAAGTCCTTCACCATGATACTTTTTGTTGTGGGAGGTAAGTCCTTTCTCAAATTGACTAACTTGTGCAGGATTGGGTGATAAAATGGCTGTTTCGAATACGCTGTACTCTTCTGTGTTTTGCCCAATTGCCATCAGTGGCAATAAGAAAGCAAGTATTAATAATTTCTTCATCGTTTTGATTTTGTGCCAGTCATGGACGGGCGGGTTAATATGATTTTAAATTAATTTGAAATTTTTAGAGCATTTGCAAACCTTTCCTTTTTTTTAATCCAATAATTTCGGGTTGTAATCTGCTGTCTCTGAAATTATTTTTCCTTCATTATTAAAATCATGTAAATAATGGATAGGTATGATAATTTCTTTTTTATCGGATTTTCGGATCAGATTGATGTTCCACCAGGATTGAACTACTCGTGCATCTCCCAATTAATAATGCAAGTAATCTGGATATCCTTGTATGTCTACACTTGTTATTTCATAAATGTCAAAAATTTGTTTGTCTTTGACTTTTTGTTCGTCCAAGGAAATGCTTTCAAAGATTGGAGAGCTTGAATCTTGAAATCTTGCTTTCTCGTCATAAAAACTATAGGCCTTTTCAAAATCCTTGTTTTCTATGGCATAATCATTCTTCGTACTGCATTATATTGTCATGATGGTTGTAAATGGTGCCGTTTGATCGGTCGGAAAAACTCAGTTGTATTTCATCAATGACGCCTTCGTTGCCATAGCTAATGATCATTTTGATTTTATTGTTTTTTGTGAGCATGTATAATCTGTGGGCGGCGGCGTCAATTTTAACACCAGTGTCTTTTTGAACACCTTTTAAAATATCCCAAGTTTGTACAGAAACATCGCCATTTGGGTTGTCTTTTTTGAATTCTATAGCATCAGGATATGAATCAGGAGACGTCTCAATGGCATAATAATCCAGTTGATCATGATACACCATTTGGTTGTCAAGAAATGCCTCTTTATCTCTTCCTTTGTCTTTAAGCTTGTTGGAGGTTCCATTGTAGGCTTTGAAATCGTCAGTGAGATAACTTGCCAATTTAGTTCTGTCACCAGCAACGGAGGCTTTTACAAACTCCTGAACGGCATCAATTGCAGGGTGTTCAATATAGATAGTTCCATTATTCTTTTGCGCGTAGGTGATAAACGTACAGAGCATCAATACTACAATGATTGTTTTCTTCATAAGATTATTGTTGTGTCCGTCATTTGCGAATTTGTTTATTTTGGATTTTTAATGCTAATTCTATATTTTTTTTCGCTTCAAAAAAATCAATCCTCAGATCCCTCAGTATTCAGATAAAGGGAATAATCACAATCTTTGAGAAAGTTGTTCAAAGCGGATTTCGATTTGAAATCAAGTTCACATACATGAAGATTCTCATGATGCCCCAAATTCATTAAGTGCTCGTAGTTTTGCTTTTTTAAAATATCTTCTGTTGCTATTTTAACATAGTAATGTGCATTTAAAAAAATTGCAACGATATTGCTTTCAATACAATGTGAACCGCCAATGATGCCAACTGTTTTCATGTTTATCAATCAAGAATTCTGAAGTTTTATTTAGACCATTAAATTCTCCATTGAATAAGGTAGGTAAAAACAAATGGGTTGCTTAATTCATCAAAACACTAAAGCTCCTAAGAATTTCTATTACAATTGAAACGAAATAATACTTTTATTTTCTAAGAATAAGTATTGATATTTTCTAAGAATAAGTATTGATTTCATATTTATAAAAATTCAGTTGTTAGCTGATGATGCCTCTAATTAACTCATAATCAAACAGAAATAAAAGAAGGTTAGGACGAAAATGATGAAGGAATGTCCGAAAGTAGAAAATTGGTTATCGAAGGTCGATTTATAAGGTCTGTAATCTGTTAAGCAATTCTTCTTTTAAAGCTTTGCTAACAGGAATCGCTTTTTTTGCAATAACGATATGACTTGTCGCGACTTCATCAATTTGCGATAGATTGACAATAAATGATCGGTGGATCCTTATAAAATGAGGATCAGATAGTTTTTCATCTAAATCCTTTAAAGTCATGACCAATAAATATTCTTTGACCTTGGAGTGGATTCGGCAATAGTTGCGTTCAGCTTCAATGTATAGAATATCCTTTATTATCACTTTGACCATTTTTTCGTGACTTCTTACAAATATACAATCACTTAAAATGAAGGGGTGAATGTGTGTTATGGGTTCGTTATTATGAAGGTTTTTATGACAATAAATTTGACGGACAGTTAATTCGATGGCGCGCTGAAGTTCTAGTATTTTGTAAGGTTTGGCGATGAAGGCGTAAGGATGCGTGGTCTTTGCTCTGTTAAAATTTGCATCATCGGCATTAGCTGTCAAATAAATGATAGGAATATCATAATGTTGTTGCATTATTTGAGCTGTTTTGATGCCGTCAAATTTGCCTTTAAGCTGGATTTCGAGTAGGATAATATCCGGTTGCTCATGTTTTATGTGAAGTAAAGCTTCTTCACCATGGGATATAATTCCAGTAATTTCATAACCTAAAGTTGACAATTTTAAGGAGATGTTTGCTGCGGCACACATATCATCATCTACTATCAATATTTTAATAGGCTTTGCCATTATGTTGAAAGTTTGATTTTAGACAATTGAAAGGATGCGATCGTGTCATTTATATCGTCTTTACGCAGGTTACAGTCAGAGCGTAGTCTGAGTAATAGCGTAGGCTTGGGACAAGAATGTTTTGTGAATTGAAATCTTATTTCTGAACACCTATTTTTAATGATAATATTCTGTTCCAGAATCCAAAAAAGAAGAGAAGTAATTGAAGCTGTTTTGAATTGGTCTGGAGTAAATGTGCGTGATTGTGAATTGCTTTTAAAAGCAAAAAAATGAACACTTAAAATAGATGAATTTTTGGACATAAGTCTTTCGTTGTGCTATTACAAAGACTTGAGGAAAACATTCAAATATAGTGATTTTTTTTCAAAACTATTTGAATCTTACCAGTGTTATAATCTGGGAATTATAGTTAAATCTCCTTTACATGTGTTGTCTTATCTTCTTCTCCGTATTCTTTCCTATAGACATTAACCAATGATATAAACAGACTTATCAATAAGGGGCCAAAAATCAAACCAATAAAACCAAAAATAGGAACCCCTACAATAACACCAATTAAGGTAATTAGCGGATGGACATCATCGAGTTTTTTGAGAACATAAAGTCGAATGATATTATCAGTCGTGCCGACTACAACAATACCATAAATCAAGATTCCCCAAGCTTGAAAGGTATCTCCAGAGGAAAGACTGATAAGAAATACGGGTAAAATTCCAATGAAAGTGCCCACAAAAGGAATCATAGAACCAATGGTTACAATTACGAACCAGAAAAAAGGTTCCTGAACCCCAAAAATCAAAAATCCTATAAGGGCAATGATACCTTGGGCTAGTGCAACTAACGGAATTCCGATAGCGTTTGAACGCACAACCGCTTGCATTTCGACACCGACCTCTTTAAGATTATCATCCTTTAAAGGAAGATACTCTATTAAGGATTCACGAAGTTCTTTTCTATTGGTCAGCATATAATACAGCATGAAATACATCAAGCCAATCGCTATAAAGGCATTAAAAGTACCTCCCACAACCATTTGTAAATTTTCAGAAATCCAACCAGTAATTGCACCAGTGTCAATTTTGGAAGAAATATCAAAGCCTAAATAATGCTCCACATTACTCAATTGGTCTTTAAATGCTTTTATGACTTCCTCACTGTTATTTACAGCTCTTCCTATTTTATTGCTCAACATCCAAACGATGCCTCCAATTGGAACAAGAATTCCTATAAACGATATGAACATTATAAGCAAAGCTGCCAAAGAAGGTTTCCATTTCTTCTTTTTTACCAAAGTAGCCATCCATTTTCTGAACAGGACGTAAATGGTTATTGCACCAAGAACACCTGTAAGATAAGGGAGCATTTCCCTGAATATCAAACTCCCCATAAATAATATGAGAAGTATCACGAAAACTTGACGAATTACTTTAGCGGGTATTTGATTCATTTGAAACGTTTGTTTTTTTATAATGAACGAAAGTATTGTCGATTTACATATACAGCAAATTTGTGCTATTCTTACAAATAAAAAAATCGCAGAAGCAAGAATTCTTAACTCAAATCAATCTCAATTTGGTTTTTCATAATGTCATCAAAAGTTTCACGTTTTCTAATCAAATGCGCTTTCTTGTTATGCCATAAAACCTCTGCTGGTCTGAAACGCGAGTTATAATTGCTAGACATGGTAAAGCAGTAAGCACCTGCATTTTTAAAGCAAAGGATATCGCCTTCACTAATTTCGTTAATACGGATATTGGTTGCAAAAGTGTCTGTTTCACAAATATAACCAACTACAGAATAAAAACGCTCACGTCCTTCAGGATTTGAAATATTGATAATCTCGTGTTGTGACCCATAAAGCATCGGTCTGATCAAATGGTTGAAACCAGAGTCCACTTGAGCAAAAACCGTTGAGGTGGTTTGTTTGACAACGTTTACTTTCACTAAAAATACACCCGCTTCACTGACCAGAAATTTTCCAGGTTCGAAGGTCAAGGTTAATTCCTTGCCATATTTTTTGCAGAAACTGTTGAAGCGTTGTGTTAATTTTTCACCTAATTCTTCAATATTGGTTTCAATATCACCCTCTTTGTAAGGTACTTTAAAGCCTGATCCAAAATCAATAAATTCTAAGTTTTTAAAATTTAATGCGGTATCAAACAAAATTTCGCTGGCATAAAGGAACACATCAATATCAAGGATATCACTTCCCGTATGCATGTGTATGCCGTTGATGTTCATTTTAGTATTCTCTATAATGCGCAATAAAAGCGGAATTTGATGAATGGAAATTCCAAATTTACTATCAATATGTCCTACGGAGATATTTGTATTGCCTCCTGCCATCACATGCGGATTGATCCTGATGCAAACGGGTGTTTTTGGATAGCGCGTTCCAAATTGTTCCAAGATGGATAAATTATCAATGTTGATCTGAACACCAAGTTTTGCTGCCATTTCAATTTCTTCAAGAGAAACGCCGTTGGGTGTAAAAATAATTTGATCTGGAGAAAATCCTGCTTTTAAGCCGAGTTTAATTTCCTGAATGGAAACGGTATCAAGTCCAGCGCCTAGTGTTTTTAAATATTTCAACACCGAAACATTAGACAACGCTTTGACGGCGTACTTTATCTTCAAATTTTTTACCTTACAAAATGCAGATGTTAAGCGTTTATATTGGGTTTCTATTTTTTCTGTATCATAGACATAAACAGGGCTTTCAAAGTCTTTGGCAATTTGTAGTAAGGTTTTTGCTTCCATTTTTAGTGTTTAATTTTTTAATCGGCGTAAATCTAAATCCTTTTTTTATTCAAACATAAAGAAAAGGCTAAAAGTGATATGATTTTTATACTATAAAGACAACCAATACAAACAATACTCGATTTTATTGGTTAAAACATTTATGTTGATTACTTTTGTGACCATTAATTTCTTAGACATTTCATAGAAGTTAAAAGGCAATTTTAAAAAATTCCTCCCGAGTTATCGGATCTAGGAAAGGACAAAATAAACAATTAAAGATGAATTTACACGAGTATCAAGGAAAAGATATTTTAAGCAGTTTTGGAGTACGTATCCAACGTGGTATTGTCGCAAAAAACGCCAATGAAGCTGTTGCGGCAGCAAAACAATTGACCGCTGAGACCGGAACAGGTTGGTATGTGATCAAAGCTCAGGTTCATGCAGGTGGACGTGGTAAAGGTGGTGGTGTTAAATTGGCCAAAAACCTAAAGGAAGTTGAAGAAATTGCTGGACAAATCATCGGCATGCAATTGGTAACACCTCAAACTTCAGCAGAAGGTAAAAAGGTGCATCAAGTTTTGGTTGCTGAGGATGTATATTATCCTGGAGCAAGTGAAACCAGCGAATTTTATGTGTCTGTACTTTTAAATAGAGGTACTGGTCGTAACATGATCATGTATTCAACTGAAGGTGGAATGGACATCGAAACTGTTGCTGAAGAAACCCCACATTTAATCTTTACTGAAGAAATCGATCCTGCTGTTGGTGTTTTACCATTTCAAGCAAGGCGTGTTGCTTTTAATCTTGGATTGGAAGGCAATGCCTTTAAAGAAATGACCAAATTTGTGACTAATCTTTATACTGCATATGATAAATCGGATGCGTCTTTATTCGAAATCAACCCTGTATTGAAAACAAGTGATGACAAAATCATTGCTGTAGATGCTAAGGTTACTATTGATGACAACGCGTTATACAGACATAAGGATTATTTAGATTTACGTGATATTCGTGAAGAAAGTGCTATTGAAGTTGAAGCAGGTGCATTAGGTCTAAACTATGTAGATTTAGATGGAAACGTTGGCTGTATGGTCAATGGTGCAGGTTTGGCCATGGCAACGATGGACTTGATCAAGCAAGCAGGTGGAGAGCCAGCAAACTTTTTAGATGTTGGAGGTACTGCAGATGCGGCTCGTGTTGAAGCAGCTTTCAGAATCATCCTAAAAGATCCAAATGTTAAAGCTATCTTGATCAATATTTTTGGTGGAATTGTACGTTGTGACAGAGTTGCACAAGGTGTTATTGATGCTTATAAAAATATGGGTAATATCAATGTGCCAATCATTGTACGTTTACAAGGAACAAACGCTGATATCGCTAAAAAACTATTGGATGATTCAGGCTTAGCTGTATTAAGTGCTACTGAATTCCAAGAAGCTGCTGATAAAGTACAAGCTGTTTTAGCTTAAGTTAATTTATATAGATTATTTAAAAAAGCCTGTCAGATTTTAAAATCTGACAGGCTTTTTTGATTCTCAGACCTCACAGGTTTTCAAAACCTGTGAGGTCTTTGTTATTGATGGCTTGCGATAATCGCCATTGTGTTTAAGCGTCTTTCTTAGGCTTTGCCTTTTCATCCTTCTTGGGCTTAGCCTTTTCGGTTTTCACAGGCACTGCACCTTTCACAGGTTTTGGCCCGCGCATGTGAATAACCAAACCATTGAGGAAATTACGCAGCACTTGATCTCCGCATTCCATATAATTAGGATGGTCTTCTTTTCTGAAGAATGCGCCCAGTTCGCTTCTTGTGATTCTGAAATCAACCAGCTCAAGGATTTTTACGATTTCGTCGTCTCTTAATTGGAGTGCGACTCTTAGCTTTTTAAAAATATCATTGTTAGTCATGATGCTATTATTGTGTTATTAACTTATTGAAAAATTTAATTTTCCTGTATGGTTTGTTTAAACTAAACTTTTAATTTTTCTTAATTCTTAATTCTTAATTAGCCATTGATAAGCTTCTGGAAAATTATTCCGCCATAATTCTTCATTATGATGTCCGCTTTCAATGATTATCGTTTTAATATGATTTTTTGTAACGCCTTTTCTTAATAGAAGTTCTACTATTTTCTGTAGATCAGGAACCATGTCTTCACTTTCATCTGAACCTGCTAAAAAATAGAATCTTGAATTAGAATGGATGTCTCTTTCAGAAATCAAGTCAAAAATACGATTACTGAACCAGAATGATGGCGAAAATACACCAGCATTTCCAAAAGTGTCAGGATATTTTATAATGGCATAAAAAGACAGCAAGCCACCTAACGAAGATCCGAATATTGTGGTGTGTTTGGCATCCTTAAGTGTTCTATAAGTGGTGTCAATTTGCGGTTTTAAGGTGTTGATGATGAAATCAAGATAATCATCAGCTTTGCCGCCACCATATTTTTCATTAGGATAAGGTGTTAATTCATCCATTCGTTTGTCATTACCATGTTCTATGCCTATAATAATTGTGTTATTGTCTGAAATGGAATCCAAATACTCATCCACATTCCATTCGCCTGCATAGGAGGTTTTGGAATCAAAAATATTTTGAGCGTCCTGCATATAAATGACAGCATAATCTTTATTGGAGTCGGAATAGTCTTTTGGAAGATAGACCCAAATCTTTTTTTCAGCTTTAAATTGTGGTGCTTCTAAACAAAATGTTGAGACTTGTACAGACGCTGTGCTTTGGGCATGACCAAAATTGCCGAATGCAAAAAGGAATAAAAATAAAATGTGGAAAAATTTCATGGCTGTTGAAATTCGATTATAGATAACAAATTTATGAATAAAGAAGTAGTGCTGTTCATCGAAATCAAAATTTGATTTGCGGAAAATCGACGAAACACATTGGGTTTTTAATTGGCTGATTATCAATATATTGATGTCAATTAATACATGAAAGTAGTAAAACCACGTTGAATTACCGTTTGTTTTTCGATAAGTTACTCATAATCAACGTTTATCAAAATATAATTCTCTATAACTTTATATAAATAAAATTAGAAGCCATCCTTATGATAAATCGTGTAGAAAAATTGAGTCTCCTTTCAGAAATGATTGCTTTCGCTAAAATAGATGCTTCCATCAAATTGATTGAATATAAATTTCTTTTAGGTGTTGCCAAGCAATTGGAGATATCTCAAGAGGACTTTGATTATTTGTTCGAGTTTCCTGTGAATTATGTGCATTTAAAATCACACAGCGAACGTATTGTTCAATTTCATAGATTAGTATTGCTGATGAATCTTGATCAGAGCATTTCAATGAAAGAACTTGCGAAATTGCACAATTTCGGATTGCGAATGGGATTGGGGCATGAATCCATCAACCGTGTTCTTGATCTGATGGAAAGTTTTCCTAATAAAATCGTTCCGCCAGATTTCTTGATTGATATTTTTAAGGTGCAGTATAATTAGGGGGTCAGTTTTCAGTCGGCAGTCCTCAGTCTTCAGTCTTCAGTCTTCAGTCTTCAGTTGGCAGTCCTCAGTCTTCAGTTGGCAGTTTTTAGTCTTGCTGCATGCGCTAAAGCTGCAGATTGGCAAGCGGTTGCTGAGTTTAGTTGGAGGAGTGTTGGGTTTATTATTTTCCACAAAAGCATAAGGAAATTCTAAAATTGCTCTAGTAAATTTGCTTTATTTGTGGGAAAATTTTATTTTCAACAATCAACAATCAACAATCAACAATCAACAATCAACAATCA
>NZ_JBDSLS010000109.1:0-8347 GCF_039916245.1 Gelidibacter sp. | reverse complement strand
CTATGCTTCTGAATTTAAAAAAATTAGATTTGTGAATCAGGAAGATTTCCTTAATCTAAATTAAACCCCGCTTAATGAAAAAAAGACACTTTTTTTTCACACTTCTTATTTGTGGAATAATTGCGCTTGTTGTTTACAGGATTAGTTCAAATGCCAAAGCTAACAGTCCGAAAAATGCAAATAGAACCGCCAACGTCATGGGCGTTGAAGGAATGGTGCTGAAAGCCCAGACCTTTGCAGATAATATCAATCTTTCAGGAACTTTGGAGGCCAATGAAGACATTGAGCTTCGAAGTGAGGTTTCTGGGGTGGTCGAAAGTATCAAATTTGAAGAAGGTACAAAAGTGTCCAAAGGACAAGTGCTTTTCCATGTGAATGATGTGGAGTTACGCGCCCAATTATCTAAAGTAAAAACAGCTCAACAATTAGCTTCCGAAAATCAAAGACGCGCCAAGCTTTTATTGGATAAACAGGCTATAAGTCAAGAAGAATATGATGTGGCCAACGCCGATTTCGAATCTGCTCGTGCCCAATCTGATTTGATCGCCGCGCAATTATCAAAAACGACGGTGCGTGCACCGTTCTCTGGAACGATCGGTTTGCGATCCATTTCTAAAGGAACATATGTCACACCAGCAACCCCAATTGCTAATTTGGTCAATACAAGTCAACTAAAATTGACCTTTGCCATTCCTGAAAAATATGCTTCACAAATGAAAGTGGGAAGTCTGCTGACCTTCACTACGTCCAATTCTACGGAAGTACATACCGCTAAAGTTTACGCCATCGAGCCTCAGGTTGACATTGCGACGCGGACTTTGAAAATGCGGGCCATTACCGAGAATCAAGATGGAAAATTATATCCTGGAACTTTTGCGAACATAACCATGCCGCTTGAAGTCGTCAACGATGCGTTGCTTGTGCCTACAGAAGCTTTGATTCCGATACAAAATGGAAAGAAAATATTTGTAACTGAAGATGGAAAAGCTAAGGAAGTTATCGTGGAAACAGGTACAAGAACAGCTACTGATGTGCGTGTGCTTTCTGGAATTAAAGTGGGCGATACCATTTTAACTTCGGGTGTGATGTCGCTTAAAAACGGCACGCCAGTAAAAGTTAAATTAAAGAATTAATCAAGCAGATGAGTTTATCTACCTTAAGTATAAAGCGCCCTGTGCTCACCATCGTGATGAATTTGACCATCATGCTTTTCGGTGTTATTGGGTTTACCTATCTGGGCGTTCGGGAATTTCCATCTATTGACCCGGCACAAATATCCGTCAGCACAAATTACGCTGGTGCGAATGCCGATATTATCGAATCCCAAATCACGGAACCACTGGAGAAAGCCATCAACGGGATTGATGGGATTAGAAATATTACGTCTTCAAGTAATCAAGGCTCTAGTAGGATTAGCATTGAATTTAATCTCGGTAAGGATATTGAGGAAGCCGCTAATGATGTGCGTGATAAAGTCTCACAGGCTATACGGAGTTTGCCTCAGGATATTGATGCGGCACCAGTGGTCGCAAAATCGGATGCTGATTCGCGTGCCATTATTTCCATGACGGTTCAAAGTGATAATAAAAACATCCTAGAACTTACAGATTATGCCGATAATGTCCTGGCACAACGTTTACAAACCATTCCTGGTGTAAGTAGTGTGCAAATTTGGGGGCAACGTCGTTATGCGATGCGTTTATGGATTGATCCCTTGAAATTGGCATCTTACGGTGTGACCGTTGCCGAAGTCAGACAGGCTTTATTGACGCAAAACGTGGAGTTGCAATCTGGTAAATTATCGGGAGCCAATACTGAATTGAGTGTAAAAACAATCGGGAACCTTTCAACGGAAGAGGAATTCAATGACATCATCATTTCGGCCGAGGGCGGAAAAGTTGTGCGTTTTAGTGATATTGGAAACGCGACCCTGGAAGCGGAAAATATGGAAACCAAGTTGAGTGATTCAGGGCAACCGATGATTGCTTTGGCTATTATTCCTCAACCTGGAACGAATTATGTGGCTATTGCAGACGCTTTTTATGCGGAATTTGAAAAAATGAAGGAGGATTTGCCGGCCGATTTTAAGCTGAATGTCGTTGTTGATGATACCTTGTTTGTCAAACGTGCGATCACGGAAGTGGTTGAAACTTTAGCCATTTCGATAGTGTTGGTGATTTTGGTCATTTACTTGTTTTTCAGAAACTGGTCGATGGCGTTGCGTCCGTTGGTGGATATTCCGGTGTCCTTGATTTCCACCTTCTTTATTATGTGGATGTTTGGATTTTCGATTAATGTCTTGACGCTTCTTGCGATTGTATTGGCCACAGGTTTAGTGGTGGATGACGGTATTGTGGTCACCGAAAATATCTATAAAAAAGTAGAGGAAGGCATGTCGCCCATTGAAGCGGCGATTAAAGGCTCTAATGAAATTTTCTTTGCGGTTATTTCCATTTCGGTTACTTTGGCGGCCGTGTTTTTACCGGTTATTTTCTTGGAAGGATTTGTCGGTCGATTGTTTAGGGAATTTGGCGTCGTCATTGCTTCGGCGGTCATGATCTCGGCGTTTGTATCCTTGTCCTTAACGCCAATGTTGAATGCGTACATGATGAAACCTGGGAAACAAAAACGTTCTAAGTTTTACAATTTTACCGAACGTTATTTTGTGAAAATGAATAATGCCTATGCGAATTCATTAGGTAAATTTATGACTAAGAAATGGTTGAGCTTCCCAATTTTGGTCGTGTGTATTGTGATGATTGGGGTGTTTTTCAGCTTACTTCAAAAAGAAACGGCGCCATACGATGATCGTAGTTATATTGGTCTAAATGTCACGGCACCGGAAGGCGCATCCTATGAGTATATGGATCGGTTTATGGATGAAATGACCGATTTGATCAATGATTCCATTCCAGAAAAGAAAGTGAGTTTGATCATTACTTCTCCAGGTTTTGGATCTTCCTCGGTAAATAGTGGCCGTGCTACAATTTCATTGGTGGATCCTAGCGAACGCGATCGTACGCAAAAGGAAATTGCTGCCGATCTTGCCCGCTGGACCAGAAATTATGAAAGTGCCCGTGTGAGTGTTTCTGAAACGCCAACCATTGCGGTAAATAGAAGAGGAGGGATGCCAATTCAATACATTATCCAGGCGCCGAATTTTGAAAAACTCCAAGAGAAAATTCCGGAGTTTATGGTAGAAGCCGAAAACAATCCGGTTTTTGCCAATACGGATGTGAATTTGAAATTCAATAAACCTGAAATCTACGTTACGATTGATCGAAATAAAGCGAAAAGTTTAGGTGTTTCTGTTTTGGATGTCGCGCAAACGCTACAGTTATCTCTAAGCGGACAACGTTTTGGATATTTCATGATGAACGGAAAACAATATCAAGTGATTGGACAATTTGATAAAAAAGATCGCAACGAACCGATGGACCTGAAATCGATGTACGTGAAGAACGATAAAGGTCAATTGATCCAAATGGATAATTTAGTAACTACAGAAGAACATAGTAGTCCGCCGCAATTGTATCACAACAACCGTTATATGTCGGCTACGGTATCGGCAAGTTTAGCGCCGGGGATGAGCATTGGCGATGGTATTGAAGCCATGGAAAGTATCCGGGCCAAAGTATTGGACGATTCTTTTACCACTGATTTAGGTGGCGAATCCCGCGATTTTGTGGAGAGTAGTTCCAACACGCTTTTTGCTTTCGGATTGGCATTGTTGCTCATCTTCCTGATTTTATCAGCGCAATTTGAAAGTTTTATTGATCCGTTTGTGATTATTCTAACCGTACCTATGGCCGTCGCAGGAGCTTTGTTTTCGCTATGGTTATTTGGACAGACGTGGAATATCTTCAGTCAAATTGGTACGATTATGCTTATTGGCCTCGTGACAAAAAACGGAATTTTGATAGTGGAATTTGCCAATCAACTTCGGGAGGAAGGGGTGCCTAAACATGAGGCCATACAGAAAGCTTCCGTATCTCGATTGCGTCCAATTTTAATGACCAGTTTAACTATTGCCTTGGGGGCGCTTCCAATTGCACTTTCCCTTGGCGCGGCATCTGTAAGTCGTATCGGGATGGGAGTCGTCATTATTGGAGGAACGATGTTCTCGCTTATTTTAACCTTGTTTGTTATTCCAGCAATCTATATGATGTGGTCTCGAGAAAGAAAACAACATCCAGAATTTGATAAAATTGAGAATTATGAAAGGGAGTAAATTATGGTCAGTATATCTGTGCATATTTGTAGGGCTATTTTCCTTTCAAATACGGGCCCAAGACTTGCTGACGCTTGAAGAAGCTGTAAATATTACGCTAAATAATAATTACGACATTCGTTTGTCAAACAATTCATTAAAAGCAGATTCTCTGGGTGTAAGTCCAGGGTTTGCGGGGATGCTCCCACGAGTTTTTGCTCAGGGAACCACCAGTAATAGCATTCAAAATATTTCTCAAACACGCTCGGACGGCAATGTTATCGAATTGGACAATGCCAAAAACAACAATATTAGTTATGGCGTTGGTTTGGACTGGACTATTTTTGATGGCTTGAGAATGTTCGCACGCTATGATCAATTGAAAGAACTTGAAAAATTAGGAAAAGCAGAACTGCAAAGCACGGTGTTGAATCGAGTGAGTGATGTAATGATTACCTATTATGATTTGGTACAGCAACAACAGCAATTAAGAGCTTTGGATAGCACCTTGGTTATTTCAGAACAGCGTGTGGAGCTTGCCGATAACCGATTTAGTATTGGTAAAGCTTCTAAATTGGAAGTGCTTAATGCGAAAGTAGATTTGAATACGGACAAGACCCTTCATATCAGACAAATTGAACGGTATATCAATACCAAAATCAGGCTGAATGAAATCATGGCGCGTGATACCAATATCGATTTCAAGGTCAATGATGAGGTATTGATTGCTACTGATTTGCAACTGCCCGAATTAGAACGTTTAGCAACCACTCAAAATCCAGACCTACAAGCGCAATTGATCAATAAACGGATTTCAGAATTGGAATTGAAGCAAATTAAAGGCAATCGTTTTCCTAGGATTTCGGCGACTACAGGCTATAATTTCAGCGATTCAGAATCGAGTTTGGGATTTACCACCAAAAATAATGCCCGAGGATTGAACTACGGATTTGCTGCCAGTATTGACATTTTCAACGGATCGAATCAGAATCGGAATGAAAAAATTGCAAAGCTTCAAATTGAAAACTCATCCATTGCCATAGAGCAGCAAACGCAAACTATAAAGTCGCAGTTGCACACCGCATTTCAGACCTATTTGACCAATTTGAGTTTGATTGATTTAGAGACTAACAATGAAGAAATAGCAAAGGAAAACCTTAATATTACCTTGGCTAAATATAAAATAGGAACCATTCCAACCATCGAGTTTAGAACGGCCCAACTGAATTATATCAACGCTACCTTGCGGTTGAGCAATGCCATCTACGAAACTAAATTATCAGAAGTTACCTTGAAACAGTTGGCGGGGAGTTTATCTTTACAGTAATAGAAATCTTTTCTTAGTTTTTTAGGAATACCATTAGGAAAATTAAATTACAAAGAATTTCTATCAAATATCTTACGGTCTAGGTCTCTATATTATATGATCTTTTCGCCGAGCAACGGATGCTGAGCCTGTCGAAGTATCTAGATTCTTTTGTCCGATAAAAGTTTCTAAACCTTATGTTAAACCTCTCACAACCTATGGGAATTGTATGTCGTCCGATTTCTTTTATTTACCTTTGCAACTTGATTTTAACAAATGAAAAATATTTTTAACATTTTATTATAAGGGCATTCTGTATTTGCAACGTCTTGTTGGTAGAGAAGTTGCATCTTGTGTGTGCTTTTTCTGTTTTAAATATTGATAATACCCTAATTAACACCATCAAAATGAGAAATATCTTACTTTACTTTTTATTGGTTTCATTAACATGGACAACGGCTAAAGGCCAAGTTTTGGAGCCGGTAAAATGGTCAACTTCAGTCGAAAAAATCTCTGATACAGAGTACGACCTTATTGCAAGGGCTAAAATAGACAAAGGTTGGCACCTGTACTCACAGGATGTTCCTGAGGACGGACCAATTCCAACAACGTTTATCTACGAAACAGGTAAGGATGCTGAGCTAATGGGTAATACCATTGAAGAAAAAGGTGTTACAATCGATGATCCTGTTTTCAATATGCGGATCAAGTTTTTTGAGAATGCAACCGAGTTTAGACAACGGATCACTTTGATTAATAAGGAACTTTCCTTAGTCAAAGGCGAAGTAGAGTTTATGGTCTGTGATGATATCCGCTGTTTGCCTCCTTCGTATGTTGATCTTAATTTTGATTTGAAAAATGCCAAGACCGTTACAGGTTCAGCGGCAGGTGGTGTTAATACTGGCAGCACTATCGATTTTCAAGATCCAAATAGCAAAGACGCAGTAGCTTCTACAAATGACACAAAGGTTTTAAACAGTAAAGAAGATTCAGGAACTGATCACTCAGGCCTTTGGACCATTTTCATATTAGGAATGGGCGCAGGTCTGATCGCCTTGTTTACGCCGTGCGTTTTCCCATTGATTCCAATGACCGTTAGTTTTTTTACCAAACAAAGTCAGAATAAAGCTCAAGGGGTTAAAAACGCCATAATTTATGGTATTTGTATCATCGTGATTTATGTGATTCTCGGAACAGGGGTGGTCGCCATTTTTGGTGCCAGTGCCATTAACGAGTTCTCGACGAGCGTGACGTTTAACCTCATATTTTTCTTTATTCTGGTTATTTTTGCGGTGTCGTTTTTGGGTGCTTTCGAGATTATGCTGCCAAATTCATGGGCTAATAAAATAGATCGTAAGGCAGATAAGGGCGGTTATACCGGTATCTTTTTTATGGCTTTAGCTTTAGCTATTGTCTCCTTTTCATGTACCGGACCTTTTGTAGGGAATATTATCGTGCTTTCTGCAACCACTGGTGGCCTTGCACCAATGATCGGAATGTTTGGTTTTGCTTTGGCCTTGGCCTTGCCATTTGGTTTGTTTGCTGCATTCCCAGGGTGGTTGAACTCCCTGCCAAAATCTGGTGGATGGTTGAACACGGTAAAAGTGGTTTTAGGATTCTTGGAATTGGCATTTGCCTTCAAGTTCTTATCGCAAGCCGATTTAGTGTTACAATTGCATTTTTTAGAGCGTGAAGTATTCATTGCTATTTGGATCGCTATTTTTGGAACCTTGGCTTTTTATCTTTTCGGAAAAATCAAATTGCCGCACGATTCTCCGTTGACTCATATTTCCGTAGGACGTTTAAGTCTGGGATTATTGGTGTTGAGTTTTACCATTTATATGATCCCAGGACTTTGGGGTGCACCTCTTAATTTGATCAGTGCGTTCCCGCCACCGTTGGATTATTCTGAATCGCCTTATGGTGTTGGTAACTCTAAAGGAGGAGGCGGTTTTGTGTCTAACGATGCTCAGGAACTTCCTGATGGCGCCCATCTTTTAGCACCACATCAAATTTTGGCGTTCAATGATTATGATAAAGGATTGGCTTACGCTAAGCAAGTTGGCAAACCAATTATGTTAGACTTTACAGGTTGGGCTTGTGTGAACTGTAGAAAGATGGAACAGAACGTTTGGCCAAATGACCAAGTGTTGAATATTTTAAAGAATGAAGTGGTATTGATTTCCTTATATGTAGATGACAAACGCAAACTTGAGGACGATGAGGTCATTGAATCTCAATTGAAGCCAGGAAAACAGATTAAATACATCGGTCAGAAATGGAGTGAATTCCAAACGATACGCTATAAAACCAATACACAGCCCTTTTATGCATTGATAGGACTTGATGAGGAAAACCTTAACGAACCTGTAGGTTATACGCCAGATGCTCAGGAATATTTGGAGTGGCTGAAAGAAGGTGTCGGCGCATTTCAAAAGTAATAATACTCTTTTATATTGAAAGGCGAAGAAGCTCAGTGATGCGTTTTTCAATTTAAGAACAGATGTTTATAACTACCAAAAACCACTTCGTTTTTAACTGAAGTGGTTTTTTTGTTGGTCTCAAATTATGTTAAAGCCCCGCTGGAACGCTTGTCGGTCTGGAATGGCACTTTAGTCCATAGCTGTTTAATGGACAAAATCCTAATCTAATTTTTGAATTAAACTGAAGGCTATTTGGTCTGGGATATCTAACTAATGACCATTCATAGAAAGCATTCGCTACAACAGATTGCGATACTTTAAGGTTGCCTTTTTAAGGTTGTCAGACATTGTTTTTAACCAGATCAATTGATTGGAAATTAAATAGGCTTCCTGAAGATGGTGTAAGGT
>NZ_JBDSLS010000108.1:0-91991 GCF_039916245.1 Gelidibacter sp. | reverse complement strand
CCTTGGTTCTAACCGATGCAAAAGTTTGTCCACTATTTATTTTATCTCCTATCTTATAGTTCATCCAAGAGATATAACCGGTAACATGGGCCCGTATATTTTCTTTTTTTTGATATAAAGTCACGCCGTTAAAGGTCAAATATTCCTTCATGTCATTTTGCGCTACTTTGACCGTGGTCACATTAATAGGTGCTTTTTTTTCAAGAATGGTATCACTCGACTTTTTACAGCTAAAAGCATTAACAAACAAAATGCAGATGATGAAAATTTTTAGGCCGGGTACTTTCATAATTACCAGTTTATATAATTATACTGGCTCAGCAATAACCAGCGATTGGTTTGCATTTGAAGTTTGGTATAAACGTTCAGTTTGTAATTCTGAATCACTGTTAAGTAATCTACAATGGAGACTTGCCCTTGAACTAATTTCCCTTTATAGATCTCAAGGATGTTTTCCTGTTTTTTTAGTTGCTTTTCCAACAACAGCAGCGTTATTTCATTTTGATTGATCTGCTGACGGATACTTTCCAAATTATTCTTCATTTGGATTTTAGAATTCTCTTTATAAAACGCAAGACTTTCCTCCTTTAGAAGGCTTTGCTGTGCATTGTATTTTCGTTGGTTCCCATCATAGATAGGAATTGTCAATCGGATACCTGCACTAGCGCCAATCTTTCGGTAGATGTTTGGAATTTCACTCGCATTTAAACCGGTATTGGCATAGGCCGATACTTGCGGCTTATACCGACTTTCAAAGACATTTTGATTGGCGAGCAGTTGCAAACTGTCGTTTTCGAATTTCTTTTGATAAAATAAAGAATTGGGATTTGTGATGGCAGTTATAGTTGGAACGTCCAAGCTTTCGGTATTTCTCACAGGCACACTACTCAAGATGTAGAGTTGATTGATGGCCACTTTGAGACTATTTTGAATTTGTTGCAATTCCAGCTTTTTGCTATCAATATCCAACTGGAGCAACAAATAATCACTCTCCATCAACACAGCGCGTTTTACCATCAATTCAACCACTTGCAACCGATTTTCAAGATCCTTTAAGATATCTTTTGTAAAACTCTCCTGCAATTGCAACTGATAGGCGACAATATATGCGTCCGTAATAGTTTTAGTGAGATTGTGTTTCAGTTCTTCCGAAGTAAGTAAAATTGAATTATTCTGTAACTTATTTTGAAATAAGAGACGATCAGTAATGGCCTGATTAAATAGGTTTTTCATCACATTTATTTGTGCAGAATACAGGCCACCATTTGTGATGCTAACATCATATCCAATAGCATTAGCTGATGGTGTCGTTGTGACGTCAATAGCTTTACCGTTGCTATTGAAAAAGGGCGCAACCAAAACATCGGAAGTCACATTCACCTGAAAGGCCTTATTCTGAGCTTGGATAATGGCATTCTGAAGCTCTCCGATTTTTAACAGATTTCTGTTTTCCTTTAAAGTTGGCGTATTCACTTCCGCTTGATTTAAAAAATAATCAAGACTTACCATATCTTGGGCTTCCAATTCGAAACCTAAAATAAATGCAAAAATAAAAAACAGTAATAGCTTCAAAATAATACTTTATTTAACTCAATTAAAGATAGTTATAAATGATTTTACTGCACCTAAAAAGGGTTGCTTTTATAAGTTTAAAAAAATAAACAGATCTTCCATTTTAAAACTTAAATGTCAATAAACATATTTAGAGAATCTAAAGAGTTTTTAAAGAACAAAAAAAAACAGAAAGTATGGAGCGATCTAAGCAAGTAAAAACTCTTTAATATCTAATATTTAGGAACCGAGAACCTTATCCAAAACGACATCAGTTCTCTAACTGTTAATAGCATCATAAAAGGCCAAAAATTTCTTGTTGGCCTTCCTCTTTCTCATAGCAATGATTTCACAATCAATAGAAAGTTTACACTTCATATTTTAAAAGCTGACCGATCAATTCTAGTCTGCTCTCAATCCTTATAAAATAAAAAGCTACCTTTAAAAAAAGATAGCTTTTGTGTTGCAAGGTTACTAATGTTTCTCTTTAGGGACAAAAAAATGTTTACTGTATGTTTCACTAGTCATCTGCATTCGTCCCTTGTCAAATTGTATGCCAGAGGTTAAATTATGATGACATTGTCCTGAAAATGAAATAAATATTATGAAAGTTTTGGGACTTTCCCTTTGACTCCCGCAAAAAACGAACGCATATACTCAAAATCGGCTTCCATATTATCGGTAGGATAAAAAGGTTCTGCAATCTTGTTTTGTTTGTGCTCAAAATCGAAAGTAAACATGATGATCGGCACATTTGCTTTTTTTGCGATATAGTAAAACCCAGTTTTCCACTCGTGTACTTTCTTTCTGGTGCCTTCGGGAGACAAGGCCAAGCGGAACTCCTCCTTGCCTTCAAATAGCTTAGCAATGGCTTCTACTTTGTTCTGACCAGGACGTCTATCTAAAGGTGCGCCTCCAATGACTTTAAAATAATAGCTTAAAGGCCATTTAAAAAGTTCTTTTTTTGCCACAAAATTGGATTTGATTCCAATAACCCGACGCATCAACACTGCAATATAAAAATCATGCCAACTGGTATGAGGTGCCGCAATGACAACCGCCTTTTTAATGGTGTCTTTTGACATAGTGACATTCCCAACTACTTTCCACCCTAAGATCTTAAAGTAGATAAATTCGTATAACCATCTCATCCTACATTTTTTGATATAAAGCCTTCAATCTTTCTCTTGTAATGGACTGTTTCCAGTTTTTACCAATGGCATTTTCCCAAAGTGGCTCCAAACTTAAAGCCACATCAATCATAATGTCAAATTCATAATCTTCGAGCTGCGAACAAATGCCTTGAGGAATTTCGATATTATGGATTTCTTTCATCTTTTTAAATAAGGCGACCCCTTCTGGATAAAATTCTTCCAAATGATCAAAAACAATGCAATTTCCTATGCCATGTTTGGTTCCTAAAAGATAGCCAAGACCGTAACTCAGGGCATGCGCCACACCTACTTGAGAGTAGGCGATACTCATACCGCCATGCCAAGAAGCCATCATTAATTTGTCCTGTAATTCTTCTTTTGAACCGTTTCCATCAATAAATATTTCCTTGCATAAGTCGAAAGCCTTTTCGCCATAACTCTGACTAAAGGCATTTAAGAAGGTGCCATTTAAGGATTCCACACAATGGATAAAACAATCCATTCCCGTATAAAACCATTGGTCCTTAGTAACACTTTGGGTCAATTCTGGATCTAAAACAACCTGATCAAAAGGCGTGTAATCTGAATTGATGCCCAGTTTCTTTTCAGGCCCTGTCAGTACAGTTGTTCGTGATACTTCGGCGCCTGTTCCAGAAATAGTGGGCACGCCAACATGATAAATGGCCGGTGTTTTTACTAAATCCCAACCTTGGTAATCTTTAGAATGGCCAGAATTAGTGAGCATAATGGCGACAGCTTTTGCTAAATCCATAAGTGTTCCTCCTCCAATGCCAATAATACCTGAAGGTCTGTCCTTATGTTCTAAAATAATCTGCTCGACCAAGTCATCAACTTGAGAGGTTGTTGGTTCGTGATTTGCTGAAATAAAAATTAATTGATCGGCATAAGCCAAAGAAATTCTCGAGGTTAACCAAGCATTTCCTTTGAAAACATCATCTACCAAATAAATAAATGGTGCTCTGGCATTTAATCGTTTTGGCTCTATAATATCACCTAATTGATTAAAACTGCCGCGTCCAAAAACAACCCTGGACACCATTGGGTAATTTCTATAAGTCATTTTTTAAAGTCTTAAACTCTAGTTTTTTGATTTTTGTTCAATAATGGAAGAACCTCCAATAAACTAGTTATGGTTTTATATTTTTTGTTGTCTTTTTCAGTGGCAACGACATGTTCATGCATCCATGTGGTATGAAATGGCACATGAATAGCATTTGCTTTTATATTAATTAAAGGTAAAATATCTGATTTCAATGAGTTTCCTATCATTAGAAATTCAGAAGGTTTAATATCCAAATGGTTCAATAATTTGGAATAATTAGCTTCCTGTTTATCACTGACGACTTCTATATGATGAAAATAATGGGTTATTTTAGATTTTTCCAATTTTCGCTCCTGATCCAATAAATCGCCTTTGGTCACAACGATCAATCGGTAATCTTGAGATAATGTCAGCAAAACTTCCTCTACACCTTCCAAAAGATCAACAGGCTTACTGAGCATCTCCTTGCCAATATTCAGGATCGCGTCAATTGTTTTATTACTGATAGAATTGTTTGACAGTTCTAAGGCTATTTCAACCATTGACAGAATAAAACCTTTGATTCCGTAGCCATACAAGGGCAGATTTTCTATTTGTCTTTTAAATAACTCCTGATCAATAGTATTTGCCGTTTCATAAGGCGCCATCAACTTTGAGAATTCAAGTTCAGCATCCCTAAAATAGGTTTCATTGACCCAAAGGGTATCATCGGCATCAAAGCCAATCACTTTAATGTTACTATAATCTATTTCCATAAACGTTTTGCGCGTTCCAAATCTTCTGGAGTATCTATTTCGACACCTTCAACATTGGTTTCAATCATTTTAATACGTTTGCCATATTCTAAATAACGAATACATTCTATCTTTTCAGAAGCCTCAATGAACTGCATTGGTAACTTATAAAAATCAAGCAGTGCTTGTTTCCTAAACGCGTAAATCCCTTTGTGCTTAAAGTAACGTGCGCCAGCTTCCTTATCTCTTGGATATGGAATGACACTTCTTGAAAAATAAAGTGCGAAATTATTTTGATCCACAATGACTTTTACAGTATTTGGATTGCTGATTTCGTCCCAATCATGAATTTCCACCATTAAAGATGCCAAATCGATTTCTTTCTGATGATCACTTTTAAAAGCGTTCAAAAGCTTCTCTAAACTTTCGCGTTCAGTAAAAGGCTCATCACCTTGTACATTCACAACAATATCAACATCCAAATTCTCAACCGCTTCAGCAATACGATCACTGCCCGACTGGTGATCTTTTATACTCATGATGGCTTTACCGCCATTGTTCACAATTTCATCATAAATGATGGCACTATCGGTCACCACATACACTTCATCAAACAAATTTGTAGCGACGGTAGCTTCGTAAGTTCTGCGAATAACGGTTTTACCCGCCAAATCCTGCATCAGTTTAGCTGGAAAACGTGTGGCACTGTAACGCGCCGGAATCATTGAAATTATCTTCATAGTGGTTCAAAAAAAATCTATCCAAAATTAAAACTATTTAAGGTATTTACGATTTGGAATGTCTAATCTTTTTATAAAGTTTAAAAATGATGAACAAAACACATATAACCAAGAGCACTGCAACAATTGGCAAAAAAATGGCAAAGAAGGAAATGATGATGGAAGCACCTGTTTCAATGGTTGATACTAACGGATTTCCAAATCCTGCGGTTGAAACTGTTGAGGTAATGCGAGATGCTCCTGCAGCACTTTTTATGGTGGCAGCGGTTCCGCCTCCAGCGATAATGGCCAATGTCCAAGTGATTATGGGGCTTAAATCGACCATTGTAGAAACCATGATTGCGGTTCCGGCAAGGGTTGCTAACGGAATGGCAATCGTATCCAATAAGTTATCGACGAAAGGAATATAATACCCAAGAATTTCAATTAAAGTGGCCACACCAAAAGTAATGACAGCTGTCAGACTTCCTATCCAAAGCC
Source organism: Gelidibacter sp. (assembly GCF_039916245.1). GTDB lineage: Bacteria > Bacteroidota > Bacteroidia > Flavobacteriales > Flavobacteriaceae > Gelidibacter. The sequence continues at coordinate 86,269 of NZ_JBDSLS010000108.1, read as the reverse complement.
ATGAGGCGTTAAGTTCCCATACGTTAAAATAAGAAGCCAAACTGAGCGCAAATAAGGGCAAGAACACTCTAAACCCAACTGAAGCAGCCAGTCCTATGCCGAGGCAGATGCTGATGATGGTTTCCATTTTTGTTGTTTGTTGTTAAGTTGTGGATCGTAATAAATTAAAATTTCTCTTTACGGTTTTAAGTGCTTTCTATGGATTTTCAAAAAACTCCTCAGGAAAACCTATCAGATACAACTTCTCTTTTGCTCTGGTTATGGCGGTATAAAGCCATCTCAAATAATCCTTGTCAATGCCGTTGGGCAAATAAGGCTGTTCTACAAAAACCGTATGCCACTGTCCACCTTGTGATTTATGACAGGTAATAGCATAAGAAAACTTGACTTGTAAGGCGTTAAAATGCTTGTTGTTCTTGATTTTTAAAAACTTTCTATAATTAGAGGTTTCGTCTTCATAGTCTTTTTGAACTTCTTGATACAACCTATTAGACTCCTCATAAGGCAATGAAGGCGATTCGGCTTCAATGGTATCCAAAAGCAAAACGGTTTCAAAAGGTGCCATTTTTGGATAATCCACCATTTGCACTTTCACTTCCGCAAATCGAAATCCGTATAAATCCTGAATGCTAAAAATCTCCAAAACCTGAATGATATCGCCATTGGCTATAAATCCGGCTTCGGAAGTTGGTTTAACCCAAAAATAATTATTCTTTACCACCATTAAAAAATCGCCGACCGTGAGTTCATTTTCATTGTTTAAAATGCGTTCTCTAATTTGCTTATTATAAAGGTTAGCCCGTTTGTTGCTTCTTACAATAATGGCCGTTTCCTCATGGCCTTGGTCGGAATAGCCGTCATTTATGGCATCCATAATTTCATAGCCATCCACTAATCGCACAATATCTGAATAGCCGTTAAGATCAAATTTGAAAGACTCAAAAAATTCACCTTCCAAAACTTCTCTAAGATGGGTAGCGTTCATCAAAATTCCAGAATCCTGTTCTTGCCTTACAACTTCGTCCAATTCCATGGAAATGACGTTTTTGTTGTAATTAAGATTGAGTTGCATGCTGTCCAATGCCGGACTTAAATCAGATTTGACAGGTGGCAACTGCGCTTTATCGCCTATAAGTAATAATTTGCAATTATGACCTGAATAAACGTATTGCATCAAATCATCTAATAAGGACCCATTTTCGAATAAACTGGAATCTGAAGGTGCATCCGGAATCATAGAGGCTTCATCAACTATAAAAATAGTATCACGATGTTTATTGGGTTGCATCACAAACTTGACACCACCACCTTTATCCTTTTTAGGGAAATAAATTTTCTTGTGAATGGTAAAAGCTTCCTTTCCCGAATAATTAGAAATGACTTTTGCAGCGCGTCCTGTCGGTGCCATTAATACAGTACTTTTTTTGATGTGCCATAAATTGGAAACCAAGGTGCCGATAATACTGGTTTTTCCGGTCCCTGCAAATCCCTTTAAGAGATATAATTGATTTGAACTGGTGTCAAAAACGAAATTTGAGAGCTGATCCAGCACTATATTCTGTTTTAAAGTGGGTTCAAACGGAAATTTTTGTTTTAAAAGCTTATAAAATTCAGAGGCGTTCATCGGCATTGGAGTCGTATTTCTAAAAGTGGAAAGGTAAGGCTTATAAGGTTTTGATGGAACTTAATGACCATATTTTTGAAGACCTGAAACAATTTATAACAAATACATTTTTTAATTTCAGCTTTTTTATTAGGTTTGGTTTTCGTGAATAAAAAAAAATTGTAGATTTGCGATAGACCAATTATAAAAAAAAAACTCACAAACTATGCTAACAGTAATTCTTGCTATTGTAATTGTCGTCCTTCTTACGATTGGAATCGTATGGGTGATTGACAAATTTGTACCTAAAAACTTTAAGCCAATTTTACACATTGTACTTTGGGCAATAATTGCTTTTCTTGGCTATCAAACCTTCATGTCAGTTTACGGAGAGATCCAATTCAATGAACTTAAGGAAAAACGCTATTCTGTAGTTATTGAAAAATTAAAAGATATTAGAGATGCAGAGTTAGCATACAAACAAGTGAACGGTAAATTTACAGATAACTTTGATGAATTAGTAAAGTTTATTGAAACTGGGAAGTTTACAATCACGCAGCGTAGAGACTCCACTGTTTTTGATGCCGAAGCAACAAAGCGTTTTCATGGTGTTGTGACTACAAAAGAAATTGTAATTGTTGACACCTTGGCTTTTGTACCGGTTAAAGATTCTTTATTTGGAGCTGATACGCGTTATAAAACAATGATGAATGTTCCTGTAGGAAAACCAGGTGCGAAATTCGATTTGAAAGCAGGTTTCTTAGACAAAATTCCTGTGTTTGAAGCAAGCGTTGACAAAGCAATTATTCTTGATGGTGAAGATGAGAATCTTATCGCTAAAGAAAAACAAGTCGTTTCGGTTGATGGCGTTAATGGACCTACACTGTCTGTAGGATCCATGAATGAAGTTAAAACCAACGGAAACTGGCCTAAAAACTATTCAAAAGACTAGTAATTTGAATTCACATATAATAAAAGAACTGTCCATTCAAATTAGTTTGAGTGGACTTTCTTTTTGTATCCTTAACCGTTCTGATTCTGAAATTGAGTATTTAAAGCGCATCGACTTTAAAAACAAACTCGTGCCTGAAACAGTTTTGGAAGAATTAAAAGGCGTCATTTCCTCAGAGCCACTCCTCTCCCAACCTTTCGAAAATATTGTGGTGCTTTTTCAAAATGAACTTTCTAATTTAGTTCCAGAAGAATTTTTTGAAGAAAATAATGCTGCGGATTATCTGAAATTCAGTTCGAAAATTATCAGAACTGATTTTATTTCCCACGATAAAATTGAAGCTAATGACAGCGTCAATGTATTTGTGCCGTATATGAACATCAACAATTATCTTTTTGAGGTTTATGGGGAATTTGAATATAAGCATGCGTCAACGATTTTGTTAGAACAAATTTTGAAAGCGGAAGAAGGTGCTACTGGCGATAAAATGTACATTAACGTCGAACCCTTCCATTTTGAAATGGTTGTGGTTAAAAAAGGTAAATTTCAACTTTACAATACTTTTGAATATTTCACAAAAGAAGATTTCATCTATTTTGTACTTTTCAGCGTTGAGCAACTAAAACTAAATCCTGAAAACCTTACGGTTAAGTTAACTGGTAAGATTATGAAGGATGACCCATTTTACCAATTGCTGTACACCTATATTAGAAATGTGGAATTCGATGAACCTTCTAAAACATATTCTTACAACGATACCCTTGAGATCAACTCAAAGCATCAGTACTCACTTATTTTAAACAGTTTTAATTAATGCGAATTATCTCAGGCCAATTTAAAGGAAGACGCATCTCCGCGCCAAAAAATTTACCCGTTCGTCCAACGACCGACATGTCCAAGGAAGCACTTTTCAACATCGTGAATAATAATTTTTATTTTGATGAGATTTCAGTATTGGACTTATTTGCTGGTACTGGCAGCATTAGTTATGAATTTGCTTCACGAGGTACGAAAAGCATTACGTGTGTGGATGAAGATTTTGGCTGTATTAAATTTATCAATAAAACTGCTGAAGAATTTGAAATGCCGATCACTACCATAAAAAGTGATGTTTTTAAATTTTTAGAATCAGCGAAACTTCAAGTGGATGTTATATTCGCTGATCCTCCTTATGCTTTTAGTTTAGAGTTATTTTCTAAAATTCCTGAATTGGTATTTCAAAATGGATTACTGAAAGATGAGGGACTCTTAATTGTGGAACATGCCAAGCAGTTGGAGCTTTCAAAACTACCTTACTTCAGTTATTCTAAAAATTATGGCGGAAGTATCTTTAGCTTTTTTGAAAAAGCTGAGTAGAAGTTATTACACAGAGATGCACAGAGGAAAGCACAGAGATATGCGGAGTTTTTCTTTAAGATATAATCTATGCTGGGTACATCAGCTAGATCTGGGAGAAATTTAACTTTACCTCTTCTTACCTTTATTTAAATATAAAAACACAAAGCTCCTTGGAAGTACCAAAGAGCTTGTTTGTTTAAGTAGATCTATAAGCCGAATTCTGTACATTTTTATTTTGGAAAATGAATCCCAAAAATAAAAATGCCCTTATCATTTATCTGAGTGTACTGTTACCAGCACACTTTAGCTGTCTACCCTCCAACAATCGAGCGTGCCGCCCTTAAACGTTGGTATACATGACATTGCACCACATAGAGTTTACCTGCTTTCACTACAGCATGACCTGTACATTCTTTCTGTTGCACTTGTCCTGATCTCACGACCGATGGCCATTAACCATTATGTTGCACTACGGTGTTCGGACTTTCCTCCACCCCGAAAAATCGGGACAGCGATAAGGCGATTTACTTGGGCGCAAAATTACTTTAAAGATTTAAGTACTTAGCGTTTTAAGCACCTAAATTTTTCATATTATTAAAAATCCATCTTTTTCAGTCCAATACTCAGGGCGCTTACAACTTATTACGCCCTTTGTTGATAACTAATACTAAAATCTCCGTTTGTAATTCCTTTATTGGTGCCGAATTTATAACTTTGTTCCTTTCAGTTAGAGGTCAGTTAGACCCGAACTTGAATCTAGCATAACCAATGGAACAATTCGTAGTATCGGCACGCAAATACAGACCACAAACCTTTAAGGATGTTGTGGGCCAGCAGGCTATTACCAATACTTTGTTGAATGCCATTGAACACAATCATTTAGCTCAAGCCTTACTGTTTACTGGTCCGCGTGGTGTTGGAAAAACCACTTGCGCGCGTATCATGGCTAAAATGATCAATAGTGACGGTACAGAAAAGGAAGATGAAGATTTTGCTTTCAATATTTTTGAACTCGATGCGGCATCTAACAACTCGGTTGATGATATCCGGAACTTAACGGATCAAGTTAGAATTCCACCACAAGTAGGGAAATACAAGGTTTATATTATTGATGAGGTGCACATGCTCTCTCAAGCTGCTTTTAATGCGTTCTTAAAAACGTTGGAAGAGCCACCAAAGCATTGTATTTTCATTTTGGCAACTACTGAAAAACATAAAATCATTCCAACCATCCTATCGCGTTGTCAGATTTTTGATTTTAAGCGTATTACGGTAAAGGACGCCAAAAACTATTTGCAATATATTGCACAAGAACAAGGGATAGACGCTGAAGACGATGCCCTCCATATTATCGCTCAAAAGGCGGATGGTGCCATGCGTGATGCTTTATCCATTTTTGATAGAGTGGTTAGTTTTTCTGGTAAAAATCTTACCAGACAAGCAGTAACAGAGAACTTGAATGTTCTTGATTACGAAACATATTTTACGAGTACCGATTTAATTTTAGAGAATAAAATTCCTGAATTACTTGTTCTGTTTAATGAAACCTTATCAAAAGGTTTTGATGGCCATCATTATATAGCAGGTTTGGCTTCTCATTTTAGGGATTTAATGGTTTGTCAAAATGAACAGACCATAGAACTTCTTGAAGTTGGCGATGATACCAAAGTGAAATATATGGAACAGTGCAGAAAGACCTCTTATGATTTTCTGCTGAAAGGCATCGAGCTCGCCAACGACTGTGATCTCAAATACAAAAGCAGTAAAAATCAACGCTTACTTGTTGAACTCACCTTAATGCAACTTGCCTCTATCACTTTTGATGGAGAAAAAAAAAATAGCAAACATTACATAATTCCGGCATCTTACTTCAAGAAAAAAGGAATCACACCTGTGCCTGTAACACTTCCGAAGCAAGAGGAGATTGTTAGCACGCCTGCGGTCGCTGAACCAGCACAGATAATTGCTGAACCTAAAAAAACGGAAATCCCAAATCCGTATAGCCAACAAAGCACGCCTAAAATTGATTTAAAACCGGATGCCAATCGTACCTCGGGGCTTTCCTTAAAAAGTATTAAAGCTAAAAGAGAACATTTGATCAAACAAATGGAGGTTGTTATTGATCCTAATGATTTGCCATCAGATGATTTTACTCCTGAAGCCTTTTCAAAAGCTTGGGAAACCTACATCAACTCCTTAAATACTAAAGGAGAAAAGATCATGGTATCGATGTTGGAAATGAGTAAACCAGTTTTAAAGGGGGTTGAAATCCATGTCTCATTCCCAAATGAATCATTGAAGATAGAACTGGAGCGCGCGCAATTCCCATTAATGGAACATCTCAGAACAACGCTTCGGAATTTTAACTTATCTTTACATATCCATGTCAATGAGGAAATTGCCAAGCAATACGCCTTTTCATCGATGGATAAATATGAGAAGTTAAAAGAGAAAAATCCAAATATTGAGCTTTTGAGAATTACATTTGGATTGGATGTTTAACGTCAAACCATCATCTACCCGTTCTGAAGTATCAGGACAAAAACATCACTTATACATGAAAAACGTCCTTTTAGTAGTTGCTTTAATTTCAGTAGTTTGCTTGAGTTGTGATGGCAGGCAAACCAAAAAGGAAGCTTTAGAACGTGCTATAGCTAAACTCAACTTAAAAAGTAGTCCTATTGAAATGGTCACCTACCAACCAGAAGCCTATGTTGAAATCGTCACGGATACCATTATTTCCAACCACATAAAGGTTAACATCAAGAACTATTCGCTTTTAGATGAACAAATTCTTGTTTCAGATGCTACAGACGCCATTTATAAAAAGACCAATTACCAACGGGTATTTGCATCTGAAATAAGTATTTCTAATGCCTCTAAAGATATTTTTAGCATGCACATTTCTGCTAAACAATTTAAAACGATTAACGCTGATCCATTTTGGGACAGCGCGACTTTACAACATACTTGGGTAAATCAGGAACTTTCAACTGCAAACGATATCAAATTGGATATTTCCTTTATCAATCCTAAAAATAAGGCTTATAAATTGTACAGAATGTCTATTGATGCCAATGGTCAACAAACGCTTAACTTAATAGAAGAACATATTTAAAGAAAAAATAAAAATAACGTGATTTTTGCTTCGTCAAAATGACAAAAGAAGAAATATTAAAAATTTAAAAAACATGCTCGGACTTAAATTACCTACTGATCCACGTTGGGTCAATATCGTTGAAAAAAATATAGAAGATATTTTAACAGATCATGCCTATTGCGAACAAAAAGCGACTAGCACAGCTATTTCTTTGATTGTTAGCTTTCCTGAATATACGGAGCTGGTGCAGGAAATGGTGGCTTTGGTCAAAGAGGAAATCAGTCATTTTAAAATGGTACATGATCGCATCCTCGAAAATGGTTGGACGCTTGGGAGAGATCGAAAAGATGATTATGTCATTCAATTACTAACGTTTTTCCCAAAGGGTGGTAGCAGAACAACACAATTGGTCCACAGACTCCTTTACGCTGCACTTATTGAAGCTAGAAGTTGTGAACGTTTCCGATTGCTTTCAGAAGAATTAAAGGATAAAGAGCTGGCTGAATTCTACAGAAAATTAATGGTCAGTGAAGCCAATCATTATACGATGTTTTTAGGCTTTGCCAGACAATATGGCGATCGAAAAGAAGTGGATCAAAAATGGAATGAATTGCTTGATTTTGAAGCAGAAATCATGAAAAATTTAAGTGTCAAAGAAACCATTCATGGTTAGAATGCTATGATCTTAGTAACTAACATTTTCAATGAAAAAGTAAAGCTCCGATAATTTCGGAGCTTTACTTTTTTAAATAATTTTCAACGCTATTACAGCCTGTATGTAAAACCAAATTGCATGACACCTTGTTTGGCTTTAATATTTAAATCCTCGTCAAACACATTTGAAATTCCATATAAATAACGGAAATCGATTCCAATCTCGTCGGTAATCATATATTCGGCAAATCCAACACCTGAGAATGCGAAATTCTTAAATCCGTCATCTTTCTTATGAATTTTTAATCCTACCTGCGGGCCAACACCAACTTTAAATCCACCGAAAATATTGTAATTCAAGATGACTGGTAAGTTGAGATAATCCGTTTTATAATACTGTAAATTTGCTCCTTCAGGAGAATATTGCAATTCAGTCATTACCGCTAAGGTTTCGGTCAGGCCAAAATCTACAAAGGCACCAAATACAAATCCGAGTCTATGCGGATTGGCGACAATCCCATCGACATCATAATCCATGTTGGAAACGTTGGCCGCAAAGTGCACGCCGTACTTAGTGTCTTGAGAAAATGAAAAGGTGGTAATACCTGCAAAAAGTAAAAGAGTAAATATTTTTTTCATAGTTTCTTATTTGAGGTTGTGAATATATATTGAAATTAATCATTTCAAAGATATATTAGGTATGTAACAGTATAAAGAAGATAAACGGCTAGTTTATACCAAGCTTACACTTGAAACCGTACCAAAATAAACACTTTTAACAATCCCATCAGATAGTCCAATTTTAGGAACATAAATGTACTTGGCATTACTCCATTTCATGGCTGAAAGATAAATTCTGGTTGCTGGAATAATAACGTCCGCCCTATCTTGATTTAAATCCAATTCTGTAATTCGTTCTTCATAACTGTACGATTGTAACATATTGTAATAGGAGGTCAAATAGAAATACGTTAAAGGTTTTCCCATGGCTTTTCCGGAAATTTTAAAAATTTTATTGATGTTTCCACCAGAGCCTAACAAGTCAATTTTCTCAAAATCTTTGGTGTTTTGCTTGATCCACGTTTGCAACTCTAACCAAGTTTCTTTTTGAACCATATCATTCAACAATCTTACAGTACCAATCTTAATGGATTTTGAAGCTATGGTTGTTCCTTGATGAATCACAGAAAATTCACTGCTTCCACCACCTACGTCCACATATAAATAAGTTTTACCTCTATCGATAAAGCTGTTCAAATCAGTAGCCGCAATAATTGCCGCTTCTTCTTCGCCATCAATGATGTCAATCTTTATTTTCGTTTGTTTTTTGATGAGTTTTACAATTTCCTGTCCGTTTTCCGCTTCGCGCATTGCAGATGTTGCACAGGCTTTATAAACAACTACCTTATGCGATTTCATGAGTAACCTGAACGCGTTCATGGTATCAATCATGCGCATTTCATTTTCTATAGAAATTTTTTGGTTTAAAAACACATCTGCTCCCAAACGAATGGGCACACGAACCAATGCACTCTTTTTAAAAAGGGTGGGCTTTCCTTTTTGTTCAATGATATTAGAAATAAGCAAGCGTATCGCGTTAGATCCAATGTCAATTGCCGCGTATTTTTTAATTGTTAGCATAGTTTAGTTTTGCAGTTTATTAGCATAATAATCGTACATAGCAAATTGCGATCTGACTTTTGGCAAATTATTGTGTTTGTATTTATTTTCATGGTTACCACACAATAAACGTGCTTTAACATTGTCATTCCAGGAAATCTCAAAAACATCCAAAAGTTCATTTTTGATATCTTTATCATAGATAGGACAGGTCACTTCTACCCTATTTTCTATATTTCTTGACATCCAATCTGCTGAAGAAATAAAAACTTTGGGATCATTATTATTGCAAAACACCAACAATCTGGTATGCTCCAAAAACTTATCGATAATGCTGATGACCTCAATATTTTCGCTCATTCCTTTTATTCCAGGCACCAAGCAACAGATACCTCTAACGATCATCTGAATTTTCACGCCTGCTCTACTGGCCTCATAAAGCTTATCAATCATCATATAACTAGAAACACTATTGAGTTTCAGTTTAATAAATGCTGGTTTTCCACTTTGGACATTGAGAATTTCATTGTCAATGAGTTTATACAATTTTGTTTTGGTATAATGAGGCGATACAATAATATGTTTATACCTGAAGATTTTATAATTGGTTTCAAAAAAGTCGAAAACTTTAACCACATCTTTCAAAATCCGTGGATCGGAGGTGAATAAGGTATAATCGGTATACAGCGTGGCTGTGGATTCGTTGAAGTTGCCGGTACTTATAAATCCATAGTGTTTTATTTTATTGTTTTCTTCGCGTTCAATAACACACATCTTGCTGTGCACCTTAAGGCCTTTCACACCAAAAAGAAGATTCACACCGTCCGATTCCATTTGTTCGGCATAATCAATATTGGCTTGCTCATCAAATCGCGCTTGCAACTCAATGGAAACCGTTACTTTTTTGCCGTTTTTAGCAGCATTGATCAACGAGCTGGCTACATGCGAAATTTGCGCCAGTCGATAAATTGTGATCTTAATAGTTTTTACCTTCGGGTCCAAGGCGGCTTCCCTTAAAAACTTGACCACGTAGGAAAAAGTGTGATAAGGTGTATGCAGTAAATAATCCTTTTTGGCGATATTATTAAAGATACTTGTTTCTAAACTCAATCCTTTTACCGGTAAAGGTTTTATCTTTTCATACAATAAATCGGTTCGCCCCAAACTTGGAAAATCCATATAATCACGTCGGTTATGATAACGCCCTCCAGGAATAACGCTATCCTTGGAGTCGATGCCCATCATATTCATGAGTAATAACAAGGTTTCTTCATCTATCGTTTTGTCATACACAAATCGTACAGGTTCTCCAATTTGACGATGTTTCACACTGTCAGAAATTTTCTCGATAAAGCTTTTACTCAAATCGCTCTCAAAATCCAGTTCGCCATCACGTGTAATTTTGATCATGTGTGCTGAGATAGATTCGTACTCAAATATGTTGAAAATATCATTTAGACAATAACGCAATAAATCGTCCAACATGATGATATAATTGTCCTTGCCTTTTTTTGGCAGCACGACAAACCGATCCATTGTTTTAGGAATCTCAATAAGTGCGAACTGTTTTTTTTGATTAGTGAATACCATTTTCACCGCCAAATAGGCCGCATGATCTTTTAAGGTAGGTAGTTTTACCAGATCGCTCAAAATGATGGTAACCAATGCTGGACTTACGTACTGGATGAAATAGTTTTTAATAAAACGATGGTGGATGTCATCAATTTGAGTTTCGTTGACCATATGAATATTTTCATCTTCCAATCGTTTTTGTATGGCCGCTAAAATCTCAAGACTATCACTTTGCTGCTTAATGACAATTAGCGTGATAATTTCCAACAATTCACTTGCTGAAATTCCACCCAATTCACTTTTGCCAGTTTTTCCGGCTTGATCAATGCGTTTAACAGTGGCATATCTTACCTTAAAAAACTCATCTAAATTATTTGAGAAAATACCCAAAAAACGAAGACGCTCTATGAGAGGAACGGTTTCGTCTTCAGCTTCTTGCAAAACTCGTTCATTAAACTGTAACCAGCTTAACTCCCTATTGATGTATGTATTGGAATTTATATCTGTAACCATTAAGCGGGGCTGAATTATATCTCTGACAAATATATTCTATTTATAATTTAAAATAAAGGCACGATAGAAGATATAGCAGTTTGTTAACTTAAAAGATGCTCTTTTTTAGTACAAATTGACACAATGAAAAAACTAATATTATTTAAAATCTTTAGACGTCAGGATCATTTTGGTCTTTCCTACATTTACCTCTTTCCAATGATTGACGTCAAAGTCGATCATGACAAGACCTGACGTAGGGAGGTTATCAATATACGTATCTCCAAAACTATTGGCCAAGGATGTAAAGGCATGATTATGTCCGAAGATCATAATTTTGTTCAAGTCATCATCCAATGATTTTATGAACCGACGCACCTGATTGCCACCAAAATCATAGAGTTCTTGTTCAATAAGCAATAAGCTTTTTGGTAGATTTAAATTCTCCATAAAAACCTTGCAAGTTGTAGCTGCTCTGATTGCCGGACTGGAATAGATGGCATCAGGATGAAAATCATAGGCTTTAAACTCCTTAGAAATTAAATTTGCATCCGAAAAACCTCTCAGACTCAATGGGCGATTTAAGTCACTGACATCATCATCCCAAGAGGATTTTGCATGTCTTATCATTACGATTGTTTTCATTTTCACTTCGATTAAAAGCTTATTTTATCGACAAAGTGTTGGGTATGTAAGAATAATAGTTTAAACTTGCGTCTTAAAACCGCTGACTATTAACCTTCTATACCTCTAATTTATGATAAAAAATAACCGATCGAGAATCTTTCCTCGCTTTTTTTCAATCCTTGCCTTCGTTCAAAAGGTCGAATTAGTCGATAAACATTACTGACAGAGCCTTTTAACGATTATATATGTGATTTGCCATTTTTATTTGATTGGAAGCTTTTATCGCTCTTTATTTGTCTCAACCTATTTATTATATGACCCTAAATCAAAATAATTTTTTAATCCAACATGCATTAGTTTATAGTGCCTTCCCTCAAATAAATTTCATATTAATAAATTGTTTTTTGTCATCTATTAATTTAGTTGACCTATTAAGATTTAAACTCCAATCGTAACGCTATGAAGATAATCTTTACTCCAATGCTACTAAAATTAAATTTAGTATTATTTTTTATGCTATTCGCAAGTGTGTTTGATGTCACAGGACAGAACACATCGAAGCCTGCAACCCAATCCAAGCAAGGTGTTAGGGTTAATACTGAAAATTATTTACACATCAATGATGCGGTAATAAATGAGTATAGTACTGCCAAACATAGGTCAACTCCTAAGTCTAGGCCAATGGTAGACCCATTCAATTGTGAAAGTGGTTTAGTCTACATCATTACTAATACAACTTCTCCAAATGGAAATGTTAGTGGGTTACACTCATACAACTTAGGAACAAAAACACAAACACTTATAAAATATCCATTGGTAGACAGCAAAACGTCTTCTCAGTTTGTCAATGCGATTGGATATAATGTTGTGGACAACTACATTTATGGTATTCTTCAGGGCACCAACACGGCAGTTAAAATCGATGCCACAGGTGCAATGGAATTTTTAACTATTACCGGTGATTTTGGAGTTGGAGATTATAGTTCAGGTGATGTCGATAAAAATGGTGTTCTTTATATTTATGGACAAGGCAGATTTGTTTCTATAAACTTAAACCCATCTGCTCCGGATTATTTAGAAGCAAAGACTTTATTGAGGTATTCTAAGACGTTCCATGATATCGCATTCAGTCCAATCGATGACAATATTTATATGATAACTAGTGATAGTAGTCGAACACTCTTGCGTTTCAATATAGCAACTAATACAGTGACTTCACTTGGAAATGTAGCTGGATTGTCAGCTGAAAGCACCAATTCATTTGGAACAGCATTTATGGACAGTGTGGGCAATATGTACATTTCTAATAATGTTTCTGGTAATATTTATAAAATTGCGTCACCTCATTCGGGAGGTCTTGTCGCAGTTCCTTTTAACTCTTTAACTGGTTCTCCTGGAGACGGTGCCCGTTGCCCAAATAAATCAATCTCTCCAAATGCCGTAAAGGATCAAGCATGTTTGATAAAAAATGAAACAATCAGCATTGATTTGATTCAAAATGATGGATCAGGAACTTATCCCATAGATTTGGCTTCTGTTCAACTTATTGATCCTATCACAAATGTAGCCGCAACAACCGTTACAGTTGCAGGACAAGGGACATTTAGTGTTGATAATAAAGGAATTATGACCTTTACGCCACTGGTTGCTTTTACGGAGGCTACAATAAATTATACTGTTTCAGATACTGTTGGTTTGGTGTCGAACCAGGCGTCAATAACGGTTACACTAAACACAACCTCTGCTCCAACAGGTGCCAGTATTCAATCATTTTGTACAACAGAGGCCTTAACCATTACTGCTTTGAAAGCAACGGGCTCTTCTATCAAATGGTATGCTAGCGCAACGAGCACAACAGCCCTTCCTTCATCAACAGTACTTGAAGAAAAGACTTATTATGCAGCACAAACGACAAGTTCAGGTTGTGAAAGTCTCGAGAGATTAGCAGTTACGGTTGAAATATCTGGAGGTGTTTCTCTGGTTGGTTCAGAAGAACTCACTTGTACTGATAATAAAACTTCATATATCATTAAAGCCATCTTCAATGGTAATGCACCTTTGAAAGCTAATGGTAATGGCGCACCGGGAGTATTTACCGATAATGGAAACAAAACATTTACTTGGGTTTCCAGTCCGATTGCTGCTTCACTCGCCACTTATAATGTAGAAATCACTGATGTTAATGGTTGTAACAGTGTCGTACTATCTGGATATGCACCTTTTGATTGTTTAGCGTTGCCATTTAACTGTGACGACGGATTGGCTTTTATATTAACTAATACTGGTACTGACCAAAATAATTATGTCACTGGACTTTACACTCTTAATTTAGCAACCAACGTTCAAAATTTAGTAAAGTATCCGTTAGTAGAAGACACCAGTTCTCCACATCGTTTTATTAATGCGATTGGTTATAATATTTTAGACAATTATCTATATGGACTTCTTCAAAGGACTAATAAAATCGCGAAAATCGATAATGCTGGAGACATTGAATATTTGGATATTACGGGCTCATTTACCCCAGGATACTATAGCTCAGGAGATATTGATCACAACGGTGTTCTCTATTTATATAATGGTTCTAAATTTGTTTCCATAAATCTTAATCCTGCTAATCAAAATTATTTAGTTGCCATCAACTTAGTAAATTATAGTTCATCCGTAAATGATTTAGCTTATAACGTTTTGGATAATAACATTTATATGGTAACAAGTTCTTCAACACCAAAATTGTTAAGATATAATGTTGCAGCCAACAGTGTTACCGATTTGGGTATAATTACCGGATTGGAAGCTGAAACTACTTCATCTTTCGGAACGGCCTTTATGGATAGCATGGGGAATTTATTTATTGCCAATAACGCTTCAGGTAACACTTACAAAATTGCTTCTCCTGAAACTGGTGGTGTTGCCGCAGCATTCTATAGCTCCGCAATGGTAGGATTACAACCTGGGGACGGTGCAAGATGTCAAAATCAAATTACGCTTCCTGTCGCCAATGACGATATCACATGTGGTACCGTCGATACGAACACTATTATAAATGTGCTTACTAATGACGGCGAAGGCTCATACGCTCTTGATATAGCTTCTGTTCAATTAATTGATCCTGCAACTTTGGCGCCAGCAACTTCAGTTGTAATCGCCGATCAAGGAACTTTTACTGTAGATGCAAACGGAGTGGTAACCTTTTCACCAGTAGCAACGTTTACGGAGGCATCTGTTCAATATTTTATGAAAGATGTTCTTGCTAATGAGTCACAATTAGCGACAATAACAGTGAAGCTTAATGTATTTGAAGTTACTTGCCCAACTTTTGCTGATCTTAACGTTGAATGTTATGGTAATTTGCCAAATCAAACCACCTATAGTATCAAAGAATTTGAAGCTCTAGGCAATGGTAATGGACGCATTGATGATTCTTCATGTGGCATCATCAAAATCACAGCATCAAATAGTTCAGATAACGGTGAATGTTCACAGACCGTTACAAGGACTTACACGATTACAGAATATGCTGACGATGAAATCACGGTTATCAATACAATGGAATGCATACAGATTATAAAAGTGCAAGATGTAACTGCTCCAGTATTTGGTGAATTACCTGCAGAATCAACAGTGGAATGCGGATCTACATATGCGTTCGCACCGGCTACTGCGACCGATACTTGTGACTCCGAAGTGGCATTGACTTATGAAGACGTGACTGTTGCTGGTGCATGTGATAACAACTATTCAATAACAAGAACTTGGACGGCTACTGATGCTTGTGGGAATACTTCAACAGCATCACAAACCATAAACGTTCAAGATACTAATGCTCCTAACCTAGTAACTGAATACGAAGCGGAGATTACCATAACATGTGATAACATTCCTATGGTTCCTGAATTGGTATTTGAGGATGCATGCTCAAACAATATTGAGGTTGCATTTACCGAAACATCAACGGCCGGTGATAATAGTAAAAATTATGTTATTACCAGAACCTGGACAGTGTCTGACCTATGTGACAACATCTCAATTCACACGCAAATTATCAACGTTATTATTGTTAATCCAATCGTTGCCATTAATACAGAACTTTGTAATGATGATGATTTTGATTTTGACCTCTTCAGCTTATTGAGTGGAACTGTTGATAAGGAAGTTGGTACTTGGAGCGTGGTAACCGGTAATGCAACATTGGATGGAAGTACTTTTAATCCTTATAAAATGGATTTAAGAACCTATACTTTCAAATACACTGTAGCTGATGAGAATTGCCCTACTGAAACCTTAGTAAACATTGTCCTAAATGATGACTGTGTGCCATTGTCATGTGGTGCTGAGGATGTGGTCATTTCAAAAGCTGTGACAACTCATGCTGATGGAAAGAATGACTTCTTCACGATAACTGGAGTAGAAACCTGTGGCTTTACTTATGAAGTTCAAATATTCAACCGTTGGGGTGCTATGATCTATGAGTCCAAGAATTACCAAAATGATTGGAATGGAACAGCATCTAAAGCTTCGGTAGGAAGTTCAAATTACGTACCATCAGGTACATATTATTACGTCGTTAACCTAAAAAACAGTGGATTGAAACCTTTCGCAGGACCTATCTACGTTGCAACCAAATAAATTTTAACCTATGAAATTTGTAAAGTTTAATATCATCGTTTTCATACTGTTCACTAGCTGGGTGGGCGTTGCTCAACAACTACCTCAGTTTACACAGTATATGTACAACACCATCTCCATAAATCCAGCTTATGCTGGTAGTAGAGAAACCTTGAGTGTGGTAGGACTGCACAGGAGCCAATGGGTTGGACTCGAAGGAGCGCCAACTACTCAAACGCTATCTGTACACGCACCACTGCGCAATGAAAAGATTGGTTTAGGATTGTCATTCATCAATGACGAACTTGGGTATCAAAATTTCCAATATGTTTATGCTGACTTTTCTTATAGCATTCAAACAGGAGAAAACACTAAATTGGCATTCGGATTGAAAGCTGGTTTTACCGGATTTAGTTTGGATTCAGATTTCCGAGAAGCAGAGTTTGACGATCCTGTTATCTACGGCTATGAAAACAGATGGAAACCGAATATTGGTGCCGGTGTCTATTGGCATAGTAGCAGATGGTACTTGGGACTATCTGCTCCAAGAATGTTGAATACCGATTACAACGGCGATGACAATTTTGAAGCATTGGAACGTTTGAGCTACTATTTCACGGGAGGCTATGTATTTGACCTAAATGAATCAACCAAATTTAAACCGGCATTCTTAGTAAAAGCTGCCAACGGTGCACCACTATCTTTGGATTTAACGGCAAACTTCCTGTTTAATGAAGTGTTTTGGATTGGTGGATCTTACAGAATTGATGAAAGAACTTCTGCTTTAGGAGGGATTGCTGATTTTCAAGTGTCAAAACAGCTAAGAATCGGATATGCCTACGAATATCCTTTTTCTGACCTAAGACCTTACACAAGTGGGACACATGAAATTTTATTAATGTTCGAAATCTTTAAGAACAAACGTATTAAATCGCCTCGATACTTCTAAAACTTATGACTATGAAAACAAAATTATTTATATTTCTCTTTGCGCTTAGTAGCACATTCATGGTTGCTCAAAAAAAGCTGGCAGATAAATTCTTTGATAACTATTCTTACGTTAAAGCCACTGAGCTTTATGAAGAAGCTGTAAAAAAAGGAGATAGTAGTGAGCATGTCCTCACACGTTTGGGTGACTGTTACTATAACAACTCAAAATCAAAGGAAGCCGCATTTTGGTACGGTAAAGCTGTTCACAAATACAACAAGATTAATCCTGAGGTTCTTTTCAAATATATTCAGAGCTTAAGAAGTATTGAAGACTATAGGGAGGCTGACAAATGGTTGGTGAAATTTAAAGATATTCAAGGAGGCGATAGTCGTGTGAAAGATTTTGACGCTAACAATCTCGATCTTTATGAAGACTTGGCATCTACTGAAAATGTGGTTGTGAAACTTGAGAACATGCCTTTCAATACTGAGTTTTCTGATTTTGGTGGCTACATGGCGAATGGCATACTTTATTTCGCATCTGCCAGAGATGTCAAATTGAAAAAGAGATACGGCTGGAACGATGAACCTTTCTTAGATATTTATCAGGTCATCGTAAAAGATAATGACGGGAAAAAAGAATACAGCGATGTTGATTTTATCAATTCTTCAAAAATTAACACACCATATCATGAAGCCTCTGTTGCGATCACTAATGATGGTCAAACCATGTATTTTACGAGAGATAATGTTGACAGAAGAAACAAATTGGATTATGATCGAAAGGGAACTTCACATCTAAAATTGTATAAAGCTACTTTAGATAATGAAAAATGGACAAACGTTGTTGAACTTCCATTTAATGATAAATACTTTTCCAATGGTCACCCAGCCTTAAGTCCAGATAACAAAAAATTATATTTTGTATCCGATCGTGAAGGCGGCTTTGGCCAAACGGATATTTATGAAGTTGACATTTTAGAAAATGGAAAGTATAGCGAACCTAGAAATCTAGGTCCAAAAGTAAATACTGAAGGACGTGAAATGTTCCCTTTCGTTGCTAAGGATAATACGCTCTACTTTTCTTCTGATGGGTATTTGAATTTAGGTTTATTGGATATTTATAAGACTAATATCCTATTGGATGCAAATGCCGAACCTCAAAATCTTGGGGCACCTTATAACAGTAGTTATGATGATTTTGCATTCTATATGAATGATGGGAGCAAAACAGGCTACCTCTCCTCTAACCGACCTGGTGGAAAAGGAAATGATGATATTTACGCGTTTAATGCAGAACCTTGCAAGCAGCTAATCCAAGGAATTGCCAGAAATATTAAAAACAGCGAACCTCTAGCTAATGTTGAAGTGAAGCTGATTAATAAATCTGGAAAGATCGTTGCCACAGTGACAACATCAGACACTGGAGCGTTTGAATTTAATGCAGATTGTGACAAGACCTATACGGTTTTAGGTAGCAAAAAAGATTACAAAGATGCTTTAAAAGAAGTAGCGACTAATTTTGAAGATGGCAAAATTAACAATGCCGATCTTTACTTGACACCGTTAATTGACGCGAATCAAATTGTCATCAACCCTATTTTCTTCGATTTTGACAAATGGAATATCAGAACAGATGCAGAATATGAATTGGAACATATTGTGGACGTCATGAGAGAACACCCTGAAATGGTTATCAAAATTGAATCGCATACAGATAGTAGAGGAAGTGACAGTTACAACATGAAACTATCTGATAGAAGAGCAAAATCCACAAGAGATTATATCCTTTCAAGAGGAATTGCCAAAGATCGCATTGAAAGCGCTATCGGTTATGGCGAAACCCAATTGCTCAACAAATGTTCAAACGGCGTTAAATGTACCGCAGAAGAGCACCAGTTGAACAGAAGATCCTACTTTTATATATTGAAAGATTTAGATTAGCCCCTTATAAGTTCGGAGTGTTATTTTAAATTTCAAATCTATACATTTGAGATATGAAATACAAGAAATGGAGTTTAGCAGAGAAGTTAGAGATCCTAGCCTGTTCGGAAGAGATAGGAGCTGTTGAGACCTGTCGTAAATACAGCGTCAGTTCGGGAACTTTATATAGCTGGAAGAAGAAGCACGACAATAATGGAGAAGCTGGCCTAAAAGTTACCTATGATACTCGCAGCAAGGAATTAAAGCAGTTAGAAGAAGAAAACAGGATACTCCGTAAGCTATTAAGCAACAAGGAAATAGAATTAGAAGTTGGACGCGAACTTTTAAAAAAAAAGTTTGGGACGTCCGATCCAAGAAAGATTTAGTGGATGTTATTTATAAAAAATACGCTATCAGTAAGACCAAAATAATCGATATGGTTGGTATGGTACATAGCAGTTATTATCGTAGGCCAAGTCTTGGTAAAAAGGGCAATACACCCAGTAAAACTACCTATCACAAGACAAATGGTTGGGTAGATCAAAATACAGTAATAAGGTCGGTTAAAGACATTTTAAGTCATGAGTTTATAGATTGTGGATACCGTTTAATGACCGCTTATTTAAAGCGAGACGGCTATCTAATTAATCATAAGAAACTATACAGGATAATGAAA
Source organism: Gelidibacter sp. (assembly GCF_039916245.1). Classification (GTDB taxonomy): domain Bacteria; phylum Bacteroidota; class Bacteroidia; order Flavobacteriales; family Flavobacteriaceae; genus Gelidibacter. The sequence goes on along the minus strand of NZ_JBDSLS010000108.1, from coordinate 66,174 downwards.
GAGGAAGGTTTACTCAAGTTAGAAAACCGTATAAATAGAAGTGGTTCTGGGCGAAAATTTGTGAAATTTAGAAAAGTAAAGACCTCTAGACCTTTTGAATGTTTAGAAATGGATATAAAGATGGTTTGGATTCCAAGCGCGGGTAAAAACGCCTATTTGTTATCTGTAATAGATGTTCATACACGTAAAATATTAAAAGACTATTTTTCTTTTTCTATAAAACAGGCTCAAGTTATAGAGTTACTGTCGCTCTTGTTTTTAGACTATGAATATCCTGAAAGGGTTGTTATTAGAAGTGATAATGGAAGTCAGTTTATTGCTAGAAGTGTACGAGAATACCTTGGTCTAATAGGAGTCCAGCAAGAGTTTACACATGTAGCAACGCCAGAAGAAAATGCTCACATAGAGGCATATCATGGCATATTAAAAAAAGAAGTCTTTAACAGAGTTGATTACAGAACCTTTGGCGAAATTCAAATAATATTAAAGAGGTACGTTGATTTTTATAACAATACCAGGCTTCACGGCCTCTTGGGACGAATTACACCAATGGAGAAATGGAATCAGGACAAACAGTTGATTTTAATGAATAATTTAACCGCATAATTAATAATCGAAATTTAAAAGAACACTCTTGTTTTATAGGGGTCAAAACAAGATTAATTATCTATAAAATAAGATTAAAAAAGCAGACCAATTCGGTCTGCTTTTTTTTATGCAATAATTTTTCTAAAAGAACTCCCAATGATAAAATTGGCGTGTAAAATGTTTGAATTATGAATCTGATTCCTTTGAATTAAATCTATCGAATGACAGGCTTTGGATCGTTTATCGAGTGGACTATTCCCTATTTTTTTTAAAGTAAATCATCACCAATCATATGCATCAAATGATAATTTGTTTGAAGCAAGTCATCTAAGTTCATGATTACTTTCTCTATTTTTTTTGTCAATTTAATCAAAAGTTAGGTTTCTAACTTCCATTTTTTAGGAATTTTGTACTTCAAAAAGTCCCGAATTTGACTTAGAAAAATGCACCTTACGCTCTTAAAAGACCTAGAAATCTAAACTAGAAAATATCGTTGGAATAAAGAACCAATTTGTTCTTGATCTAAGTAGACGCTTCATTAACATGATCAAGGACAACACCCTTTTGAATAAAAAAAACCACTCGTAATCGAGTGGCTTCTTTCAAAATAACTAACACTTTATTTAAACTCAAATTCAGGCTAACGCTTTATAAATATATTTGTGAAATACCATTTTCCTTGTGAATTCATTTCAGCAGAGATATCAAAATCAGTGAAATCCCCTTCTATTGTTGCCTTATGACTTGGACTATTTAACCATGCTTTAACCACTGATTGAGCCGAACTGTAGGCATAGGCCACATTTTCTGATACCTTAGTTGCTGCAGCATTTTGTACCAAACTTGTTTTACGTTGGTAAAAATTATCATGGTTAACCTGATCGAGAGAAACCATATAATCGGTATGCGTAAAGGCTACAGATTTAATAATGCTTAAGTTATTCAAGGGTGCTAAATCCATTCCAATTCTATAATTATTTATTAACTCCAAAATCTCTATCTCAATCAATTTAGCTGGTGGAGCTTTTTCTAATGCAGTTTGATCTATTTGGTTTTCTTGAAACTCATCCGATGAACAGGAAAACATTAACATTACCATTAAGGCCAACATTGGTAGGTAGATTCTTGATTTCATAAGTAGGTTATTCGATTTGGTACAGCTAAAGTAAAAGACTAACCTCAAAAAAGTGTTAAATAAATGTTAAAATCGATAAAGCGCGTGCTTTTTATCGGTTTAATATGTAAATCATCGATGAAATGCACTTTAGAAACCTAAAACCATGTCCTACGTCGTTAAATGAATACGATTCATCGACAAACAAGAGTTTGGAAAAATGAACTATGGGGTATTTCTAAATGGAAATAATGTTGTCAATGGAGTAAAATCTGAGAGAATTATCTAACTGTTTAAAAAAAACAGTCAGATAAGCGGCATGAACAAAGCTTGATAATATTCAATACATCACCTTAGAACCTAGCTTGAATTTTAAAAATTCAGAAAATCATAAGAAGCAACAAATGTTGTTCATCGTCGAATTACAATTAACATTACGGTGAAAGTCGTTCCATAACCCAATCAAAATCTTCGCTCAAAGTAAATCTAATTCGGTCATGCAATCTATTGGGACGTCCTTGCCAGAACTCAATGGAAATAGGTTTCACAATAAAACCTCCCCAATATTCAGGTCGCGGAATTTCTTTGCCTTCATAGGCTGTTTCCAACTGATGTAGTTCGTCTTCAAGAACTTCTCTGTTCTTAACAACTTCACTTTGATGGGATACTATGGCACCTAATTGACTTCCTCGAGGTCGGGATTCAAAATACCCATCACTCATGTTTGGCGACACTTTTTCTGCCGTGCCTTTAATAATCACTTGACGTTCGGCTTTAGGCCAAAAAAAAGAAAGACATACTTTAGGATTGGCGATAATAGCCTTTCCTTTTTCACTATCGTAATTTGTGTAAAAGATAAAACCTTCGTGGGTATATTTCTTAAGGAGCACTACCCTACTTTTAGGAAAACCATCCAATCCAACGGTAGAAATAGTCATGGCATTTGTCTCACCTTCATTAAAATTAGAATCAACTTCATAAAACCATTTTTGAAAAACTTCCATAGGATTATCACTGATATTCCCTTCCAGTAATTCTTGTTTTTCATAGGATTTTCTATAATTCCCTAAGTCTGTATTCATTACAAATAATTTTATGTTTAATGGCGATATTTATTTTTTTGGTCGTCAAATTCTTATAAATTTAACCATTATTTCCCTAAAATGCGATTTGAAGAAAGTAAATATTTTAAGCTCATACGACATTCAAAAATAGAATTTTCGTTTGGAAATTTTTATCTCTGTAACAATTTTATAATCTCCGAACTCGATGAAGGTATTCATTTTGATTGGGATAAAATTTTAGAGGTTATTGGTGCAGCCTTTGACTATTATGGCGAAAATTTAAAGATCGCCTACATTTCCAATAGAGTACAATCTTACTCGATTGAACCGCAATTATGGCACAAATTTCATAAAGAATTTGACTTTATCATTGCCACGGCCACAGTAGCTTACAATGATTTTAGTTATATCAATGCCTCTATTGAAAAGCAGTTTACAAAAAACAGTTTAAAGCGTTGTGATGATTTAGACGAGGCAATTAGTTGGGTGAAACACCTTAAAGAGTTTAGTCAAAATTAAAACGCTTGCCATCATTCGCTAATTTAACGGGTTTAAAAATCGTTTCCGCTTCTATTTTGAATTCATTCAAATTATCATAACGTGTTGAAAAATGACCTAAAATAAGCGTCTTTACATTGGCTTTTTTGGCAATCAGCGCTGCTTCTTTCGCTGTAGAATGTTTTGTTTTTAGTGCCAAATTAACATGTTTTTCTAAGAAAGTCGATTCATGATATAAGACATCCACGTCTTTTATAAGCGGCACAATATCCTCTTTATAAGCGGTGTCACTGCAAAACGCATAACTTTTTGGCGGATGAGGCGGTAAGGTTACTTTTTTATGATCGATAAGAACGCCTTCATTATTAAGCACATCATAGCCTTGTTTTAATTTGTTATAATAGGCCATATCTATATTGGCTTCGATGACTGACGGCATGTGCAAATGACGTTCGCCTTCCTTTTCCTTAAACAGAAATCCGTTGGTATAGATACGATGATCTAGCGGAATGGTCCACACTTCTACTCTATCATCTTCAAAAATAAGTTCGGAATTATTGCTTGTTAATTCATGGAAATAAAGCGGGTAATTGGTCCAGGAATCGGCCAATTTCATTTGAAGGGTTATGACTTCCTTTAGACCTTTCGGACAGTGGATATGCAATTCAGTTTCTCGCGTCAACAATCCAAAGGTTGAAATCAATCCGACCAACCCAAAATAATGATCGCCGTGTAAATGGGAAATAAAAATATGCTTAATGCGGGAGAACTTGATCTGATTCCGGCGCAATTCTACCTGCGTATTTTCACCACAATCAATCAAAAAAAGATGGTTGTTTATTTCCAAAACCTGAGCTGTGGGATTGGCTTCTTTACGAGGTGTTGCACTGAAGCAACCAAGAATTGTAAGTTTCATTTTTTAAGTTTAGAAGTTTGACGTTATAAGTTTAGAACAAAAATAGATGAGAATAAATTGTATTTTATTCGTAAACATCTAAACCCTAAACTCCTCAACTCATAAATTTATTTTAAAAACCAAGATCGCGCTCCATCTCCTCCATTTCAATGACGTCGTAAGCTTCCTTAAGCGTTGGAACCACGGCAATTTCATCTGGCATTTCATCTAAATCGATTTGATCAGTCACAATTACAAAAGAATGTTTGGCATGACGATGTCTGTTGGAAATTTCAAGAAATTCAACGATGTCAGCTAAGTTCACTTTATTTAAAACCGACAGATTAATGATGACATTATCATTTTTAAATTTCGGATAAGTTGCCTCAAGCTTCTTTACCAATTCGATAATGGTACTTTTTTCTTGTGTGATAAGGGTTGTATTGTTGTCTTTATCAAAAATCATAAGTCTTGGTTTTAATGTTTGATTTTGGAAGCTAATAAATAAATAACCGCCATCCTAATCGCTACGCCATTTTGAACCTGGTCCAAAATTATGGCTTGTTTGGAATCTGCCACATCACTGGTAATTTCCACACCACGATTAATAGGTCCTGGATGCATGATGATGATTTCTTTATCCAATTGATTAAGCAAGGCCTTATTCACACCATATTGCTGCGTATATTCTCTTGTAGATGGAAAATAGGTCATGTCCATACGTTCGTTCTGCACCCGAAGCATATTGGCCACATCGCACCATTGTAACGCTTTCTTTAGATCAGTTTCTACTTTCACACCGAGTTTGTCAATGTATTTTGGCAATAGCGTTTTTGGTCCGCAAACCATGACTTGAGCGCCCTGTAACTGAAGTGCGAATATATTGGAAAGCGCGACGCGACTATGCAAAATATCGCCAACGATGACTACTTTTTTTCCACGTACTTCCCCTAAACGCTCTCTAATGGAATAACTATCCAAAAGCGCCTGAGTTGGGTGTTCATGGGCACCATCTCCAGCATTGATAATACTAGCCTTAACGTGTTGTGACAGAAACACACTAGCGCCAGGATTTGGATGTCGCATGACCACCATATCTACTTTCATGGAAAGGATATTGTTTACGGTATCAATTAAGGTTTCTCCTTTGGTTACGGACGACTGTGATGCCGAAAAGTTAATGACATCTGCAGAAAGTCGTTTTTCAGCCAATTCGAAAGACAACTTTGTACGTGTGGAATTCTCAAAAAATAAGTTGGCAATGGTTATGTCTCTAAGCGAAGGTACTTTTTTGATCGGCCTATTAATGACTTCCTTAAAATGATCAGCAGTTTCAAAAATCAGTTGAATATCTTGTGAATTCAGATATTTTATTCCCAATAAGTGATTGACACTTAATTCGCTCATTGTAGGTGTTATTTATTGATTATTTCTATTTTTTATTCTTACTCAACGCGATTAAAGTTCAAGGTTCAGAATTCAAGGTTTCAAGTTCATTTTCGACTTCCAGCCTTCGCTAAAGCTACGGACGGGCAGGCAATTTCTATTTCGTTTACTCTACATTCTACCCTCTATATTCTATCTTCTATCTTCTATATTCTTTCCTCTGCCCACTTCCTACGCAACTTCCTCTAATCTAAACTCAAGTTCACTATGCGAACCGTCTTCATTATTGAAACGCAAATACACCATCGCTTTTTGTAAAAAGTCAAATTGCAGTAAAATTGGTTGCATCAACTTAAATAGTTCTTCGGCATTTCTGCCATAGGCAAAAAGACGTCCATCCGTATCCTCCATATTTACTTCATGGCCATCATATCGGCCAACGTCTTCAGAAATATTATCAAACATCATGGCATCTACGCGATGAATTTCATCCAAACCATCAAAAGCTCCAAAAGACACGATCACTTCATCGCCATTTTCGGAGATTTTCTTATCTATTTGAAATAATTCTTCACTCGTCATGGTCAATTGTTAACTAAATAAACAGCATCTTCTCCTCCATTTTCAACCCAGTTCACTTTCACTTTTTCTTCATTGATGGCATCTACCTGGCGTCCTCGGTAATTGGGCTGAATTGGTAAATGTCGGCTAAATCGTCGGTCGATTAAGGTCAATAATTCAATTTCATTAGGTCTTCCAAAAGATTGAATGGCTGTTAAAGCCGCACGAATACTTCGTCCTGTATAAAGCACATCATCAATAAAGACAATGTTTTTATCCTCGACAATAAAATTAATTTCAGTGGTATTGGCTTCCAAAGGTTTTTCTCCACGACGGAAATCATCCCTAAAAAAAGTGATGTCCAAGAGTCCTAATTGAATGTTTTTAATGCTATAGTCGTCCTTTAAAATTTGGGTTAACCTGTTGGCCAAATATTTGCCACGGGGCTGAATCCCAATAAGAACGGTATTAGAAAAGTCGTTGTGTTTTTCAATCAGTTGACAAGCCAATCGATGAAGAATGATGTTTACCTCTTTTGCGTTAAGTAGAACTTTTTGGCTCATAGTTTTCCAAACGGATTTGGTTTACAAATTTAGGATAAAAATTCAAGTGTGCAATGGTTTTTCACTTGTTTAGTTGTGGAGATGTTTGTTGTGAAATTGAAGTTTAATTGCATTGTTCTTCTATCAGAATTGGCAGAACTGAGCCAAATTATTGATATGCCGACTTTTAAAATAAAAAAAGCCCTCAACGTGATGTTGAAGGCTTTCCTTTTATTATGTTGAGAATTATAATAGATTCCTGCCTGCGCAGGAATTCAATTATATTTTCCCTTCCATTCTGTCTTTAAGAGCTTGTAAAGTATCATTAGCATCACCAAGTGTTGGTTTTGCTTCTGCTTGAGTAGCTTCTTGTTTTGCAACAGCAGCTTTTACGTTAGCAATCTCTTCTTCTTTAAAGATAGCAGTATGAGAAGCAACAACACGTTTGAATTCTTTATTGAACTCAATAATTTTGAATTCAGCAGTGTCACCTTTTTTCAATTTTTTACCATCTTCCATTTCTAAATGACGTGCCGGTACGAAAGCAACGATATCCTCGTTAAACTCAACAGTTGCACCTTTATCTACCATTTCAGAAATTTCTGCTGTATGCGTAGTACCTAGAGCAAATTCAGTTTCGTATTTGTCCCAAGGATTGTCAGTAGTTTGTTTATGACCTAAACTTAATTTACGTCCGTCAACATCTAATTCCAATACCACAACATCTAATGTATCACCTACATTACAGAACTCACTTGGATGCTTGATTTTCTTAGTCCAAGATAGATCAGAGATATAAATCAATCCGTCAATACCTTCCTCCAATTCTACAAACACACCAAAGTTAGTGAAGTTACGTACAATACCTGTATGGCGTGAACCTACTGGGTATTTGTTGGTAATATCAGTCCATGGATCTGGCGTCAATTGTTTGATACCTAATGACATTTTACGGTCTTCTCTATCAAGAGTTAAAATAACCGCTTCAATTTCATCACCTACTTTTACGAAATCTTGAGCAGAACGTAAATGGGTTGACCAAGACATTTCACTTACGTGAACTAAGCCTTCGACACCTTCTTCTACTTCAATAAATGCACCGTAATCAGCAATAACAACAACTTTTCCTTTTACTTTGTCTCCAACTTTTACGTTTTCGCCTAAAGCTTCCCAAGGATGTTTGCTCAATTGTTTTAAACCTAATTGGATTCTTGATTTATCTTCATCAAAATCAAGGATAACAACGTTAAGTTTTTGATCCAATTCAACAATTTCGTTTGGATGGTTGATACGTGACCAAGAAAGGTCAGTAATGTGAACCAATCCATCTACACCACCAAGATCGATAAAGACACCGTAAGAAGTAATGTTTTTAACAACACCTTCTAATACTTGTCCTTTTTCTAACTGGCTGATGATTTCTTTTTTCTGCTCTTCAATATCCGCTTCAATAAGCGCTTTATGAGAAACCACAATGTTTTTGAATTCGTGGTTGATTTTCACAACTTTAAATTCCATTGTTTTATTAACGTACTGATCGTAATCTCTAATAGGTTTCACATCAATTTGTGATCCTGGTAAGAACGCTTCGATACCAAAAACGTCAACGATCATACCACCTTTTGTACGACATTTAACAAAACCGTTTACGATTTCGCCAGTGTCATGCGCATTGTTTACACGATCCCAAGCTTTGATTACTCTAGCTTTACGATGAGATAACACCAACTGTCCGTTAGCATCTTCACGTACATCAATTAATACTTCTACTTTGTCGCCAACTTTTAAATTCGGGTTGTAACGGAACTCGTTAAGAGAAATTACACCTTCCGATTTTGCGTTGATGTCAATAATAGCATCACGATCAGTAATATGGATCACTACACCTTCAACAACTTCATCATCAAGGGTATCCACGAAATTTTCTGATACTAACTTTTCAAATTCCTGTAGTTTTTTGTCATCTACTTGCTCAATTCCTTCTTCGTAATTGTGCCAGTTGAATTCTGCTAGGAATTTTTCAGGGTTTGCTTGCGCTTCTGATACTTTAGGAGCTGCTTTTTCAGTAGTTTGAGTTTCTACTGTGTTTTCTGTAGATACTACTTCTGGGTTTGTTTCTTTTTCAGACATTTGCTGAATACTAATTTGTATTCTGGGTGTTTTAGGAAGTTTTATGCGACTAACACACAGAAGTGTTATATAATTTTATGTTTCATTCCTTTTATCTTCCACAGGTATCGCTAAAAGGAGTGCAAAAATACAATATAATTTTCTTATTTACAAAAAATATAAACCTCTAAATTCATGAGGATTAGGTTTTTTTTATATTGGTTAAAATTTGAATTGATAGTGTTATCGTTTTGATTGCGAATATATTATATTTACAAGACACATAATTAATCTTAAAAACTCAATATCATGGTAAAATCTAAGTATCAAAGTGTTTTAGACCTAGGACAACAACTAAACATTGAAAATGGGGATGTCTCAGAAGAGAATGGAGTCTTAAAAATAAAGGGAACTGCAAAGAATCAATATGAAAAGAATCTTTTGTGGGATAAAATCAAAGCTGTTGGCGGTGAGAATCCATCGGACATTCAAGCAGATATAAAAGTGGCAGACACTTCCGTTTTTGCGAGACATACCGTAAAATCAGGTGAAACTCTTAGTAAAATAGCCAAACAATATTATGGCGATCCTACTAAATATCAAAAGATTTTTGCTGCGAATTCAGATATTTTGAAAAATCCGGATTTAATTCATCCTGATCAAGAACTTATTATTCCGAATTTATAGAATCACAGTATATTTATTAATTGAAAAAACGACCTTCTGGGTCGTTTTTCTATATGTAATGGTTTGGTTTGCACACCTAATCATAATGAATGGAACGCTGATGACGCTGATTTTGGGTGAAATTCACTGATCTCATTATTGCATGAATTAATTCGAACAATCCTATTGGAATTTGGATTTTGATTATTTGATATTTTTAGATAGAACGCTGATGACACTGATTTTGGGTGAAATTCACTGATTCTCTAAAAATTCCATTGTGAACCTTTGTGACTTCATTGTGGAACTTTGAGTTATAGCTTTTCAATAGATGAAATTACAAAAACACTATGGAACATTGATAATACAAGTTTTTTGACACAGATTTCACGGATTTACACGAATTACTATGTGATGTTACACAGAGATACGTGAAGATACCACAGAGATTCAGAGAGAAAAAAAACTGACTAAGCTTCAAATTAACGCATCACAACTACCCAAAAAAACCTTTTCACGACAAACACTCTTGCGTCTTAGCGCCTCTGCGAGAGAAATCCAATCCAACTTATTATTCACTTATCTTATTTTGTGCCAAAACCAATAGTTTCTCAAACTGCGCATCCAAAGACAAGTTAGAATTATCAATTTCAATAGCATCGTCAGCTTTCACCAATGGAGAATCTTCTCTTGTAGAGTCAATCAAATCCCGGGATTCGACATTATGCAAAACATCTTCATAACTCACATTTTCATTTTTTTCAATCAGCTCTTTATAGCGTCTTTCGGCTCTTGTTTCTGTGGAAGCGGTCATAAACAACTTTAATTCTGCATCAGGAAAAACTACAGTGCCGATATCACGACCATCCATAACCACACCTTTCTCCTGCCCCATTTGCTTTTGTTGCTGGACTAACATTTTTCGTACTGCAGAAATTTCAGCCACCTGACTGACTCTTTGTGATACTTCCAAAGTTCGCACCTCTTTTTCAACGTTTTTTCCATTCAGATATACTTCTGCAAAACCTAAGATGTCATTATATTTGAAGCTGATTTTTATCTTATTTAATACTGAAACTAACTTTTCAACATCAAAATGATCATTTGATATAAGTTGGTTTTGCATCGCATACAAGGCCACCGCCCTATACATGGCACCAGTATCCACATAAACATATCCTAAAGCTTTGGCCAATTGTTTGGCGACCGTACTTTTTCCTGTGGATGAAAAGCCATCAATGGCAATCGTAATCTTTTTCATATTCATTGTCCGTGGAAACGGAAATCTATTTAAATTATCGTAAATCTATTTGTAGTCCAAAAAAACTAGTATTTGATGCACTCGTATAGCGCGCATGTGTATAACTGAAACGCATTGTATTGAGTTTGATGCCAATTCCAAAGGAAAGTCCTGAAAAGTTGCGTTGATCCACAATGCGAAGCTCTTCTGAACGTCTAAAATTATATCCCAACCGCAGATTAAATCCTCGGTCAGGAAAAAGTTCTGCACCAATAATCGTATGACGCATGACTTCATTTAAAAACCCCACTTTTTCTTGGGTCTGGATACCATCTAAATCTGTGGTTGCTCTGGCTGGATTAGAAAAGCCTATGGGCCATTGTTGTAAATTATCAAACGTAAGATGCCATCTTAATGGCACATGTTGCAAGGTTTGAGAAAGTCCTAAATTGACTTCAAGTGGTAATTTCTCATGCAGATCCGCATAAGTCGTAAACTGCGTTCCAAAATTCCTAACAGATATGGCCGCATGAAAATCGAGATCTTCATTAATATACATGACTCCAGCATCAATCGCACCGCCAATGGAATTGTATTGCTCCAATTTTGAGGTTATCAATTTTCCGCTGACACCAACATAAAAATCAGAATACGGAATACGCAATGCATATCCAAATGACAACGCCGCTTCATTACCTGTAAATGTTCCGGTGGAAACACCGTTTTGATCATATCCATCAAATTTACCGTAATTAATATAGGTCATACCAATATGAAATGTTTGCACGTGCCGATCCCAAGTATAGGCGTAAGCGCCCGTACCATAAGAGATGCCGCCTAAATAACTAGCGTAGTTTAAAGCCAATTGATTATCCATTTCAGGATTTATGGTTGCTGGATTGTAAAGGCCACTGGTCACATCATAATCGAGATTAGTAATGACTTTTCCTCCTAATGCAGCCTGACGTGGCGAAGATACCAAGTTTAAAAACTGGTACGTGGATTCGCCACCAAGTTGCGCGAAAACTGAGATGTTCGAAAAAACAAAGAATAAAACAGTAATCCTCTTGGCCATAGAATGACAAAAGTAATATTTCTTACTTGAAACGCTGATATGTTTGCTTTATTTTTAAATCAAACAAAAACGGCAACAAATTGTTGCCGTTGCGTTTATAAGGTTTTAGCGTTCTTGACTTTTTCGTCCAAAAGTGCTTCTTTAATAACATCACTCATATCTGTTACATAATGGAATTTTAACCCTTTCAAATACTCAGGTTTGATTTCCTCAATGTCACGTCTATTATCTTCAGAAAGTAAGATTTCTGTGATGCGGGCACGTTTGGCTGCCAATATTTTCTCCTTAATACCACCAACTGGCAATACTTTACCACGTAACGTAATTTCGCCTGTCATGGCTAAACTATTTTTCACTTTACGTTGTGTAAACAAGGATACCAATGAGGTCAACATCGTGACACCAGCGCTTGGCCCATCTTTTGGAGTTGCACCTTCTGGCACGTGAATGTGTACATTGTATTTCTCGAAAACTTCGGGGTCGATCCCATATTCGGCAGCATTGGATTTGATGAATTCCATGGCAATGGTGGCCGATTCTTTCATAACCGTTCCTAAATTGCCTGTTATGGTCAAGGTTCCTTTTCCTTTGGACAGAATGGATTCAATAAATAGAATATCGCCGCCTACTCGTGTCCAGGCCAACCCTGTCACTACACCCGCCACATTGTTATTTTCGTATTTGTCGCGCTCCATTCGTGGAGAACCCAATACTTCAATAATAACTTCATTAGATACCTTTTTATCGTAGACTTCATCCATGGCAATGTTTTTGGCCGCATAGCGCACCATTTTAGCCAATTGCTTTTCAAGTCCTCTCACGCCAGATTCTCTGGTATACCCTTCCACAATTTTCTCCAATTGTGGTTTGGCTATTTTCAAGTCCCCTTCGGTTAAACCATGCTCCTTCAATTGTTTTGGCAATAAATGACGTTTGGCAATTTCTACCTTTTCTTCAATGGTATACCCTGTCACATCAATGATTTCCATACGATCCAATAAAGCTGGCTGAATGTTGCTCAAACTATTTGCCGTTGCAATAAACATGACTTTGGAAAGGTCATAGCCCATCTCCAAAAAGTTATCGTGAAAATCTGAATTTTGCTCAGGATCCAATACTTCCAACATCGCAGAAGATGGATCACCTTGATTACTGTTGGATAATTTATCAATCTCATCCAATACAAACACAGGATTCGAAGTGCCAGCTTTTTTCAAACTTTGCAGGATACGTCCTGGCATGGCTCCAATATAAGTTTTTCTGTGTCCGCGGATTTCTGCTTCGTCACGCAAACCACCTAAGGACATTCTTATGTATTCTCGACCTAAAGCCTCTGCGATCGATTTTCCTAAAGACGTCTTCCCTACTCCCGGAGGTCCGTATAAACAAAGGATCGGCGATTTCATATCGTTGCGCAATTTCAATACGGCAAGATATTCGATGATTCTTTTCTTTACATCATCCAACCCATAATGGTCACGATCTAAGATGCGTTGTGCTCTTTTTAAATCGAATTTATCCTTGCTGAATTTATTCCATGGCAATTCCAAAAACAAATCAAGATAATTCCTTTGAATAGAATATTCGGCAACTTGCGGATTCATCCGTTGCAATTTCATCAATTCCTTTTGAAAATGTGAATCAACTTTGTCATCCCATTTCTTGGTTTTTGAAAGCGCTTTCATTTCATCAATCTCTTCATCGTAAGATACGCCACCCAATTCTTCTTGAATGGTTTTCATTTGTTGATGCAAGAAATATTCGCGCTGCTGCTGGTTCATATCACTCTGAACCTTAGACTGGATATCGTTTTTAAGAGCTAATTTTTGGAATTCGACGTTCATAAACTTTAAGGTCGCCAATGCGCGCTCCTTCAAGTTGCTGATTTCTAATAACTTTTGCTTTTCATCAACAGAAAGGTTCATGTTTGACGATACAAAGTTCACTAAAAAGGAATTGCTCTCAATATTTTTGATTGCAAAACTCGCCTCTGATGGAATGTTTGGACTTTCCTTGATAATTTGTAGCGCCAAATCTTTTATAGATTCAATAATCGCTGAAAACTCTTCATTGTCTTCAGCAGGTTTCGCCTCTTCAACATCTTTAACGGTTGCTGTAATATAAGGTTCCTCTGTGATGACCTGATCAATTTCAAATCGTTTTTTCCCTTGAATGATAATGGTCGTATTGCCATCAGGCATTTTAAGGACACGAAGTATTCTGGCCACTGTACCCGTTGTGTAAATATCTTTACCTTCAGGATCTTCGATACTGCCATCTTTTTGAGAAACAACGCCAATGACTTTGCTGCCCTTATTGGCTTCATTAATCAACTTAATGGATTTATCTCTTCCGGCAGTGATTGGAATGACAACCCCTGGAAATAATACCGTATTTCGCAATGGTAAAATAGGTAAGGTTGCTGGTAATTCTTCGTTATTTATTTGCTCTTCATCTTCGGGTGTCATCAATGGAATTAACTCCGAGTTTTCATCAAACTCTTGAAATGACAAACTGTCAAGACTTAAAAAATTAGATTCTTTCATATTATATTTAAGGTCATTATGTCATCAAATTAACACAATGTTATTTTTAACGTTACTATAAAATCAAAACAAACATTGACAACCAGAAGGTTAACTCACAAATCATCAAGGTTCCTATCCTATGTTTTCAATAGTTATGCCATAATTGGTTTGTGGGACTTAGTATTCAATCGGCAGGTCTCAGTCAGCAGTCCTCTGTCTTCGGTCCTCTGTCTTCGGTCATCTGTCTTCGGTCATCTGTCTTCCGTCATCTGTCTTCGATTATCTGCTGACATCACTCTTTTCTCTATATTCTTGTATCTTTTGTCTTTATTTTTTTACAAACTGTAACAAAGTTTAAATAACTTCATCTTTATATCAAAGTAATTGTTTTTTGTCACTAACCCACCATCATATTGAAGTCTTGCTTGAGCAATGTAAATCTGGTAACCAACGTGCACAAATGGAGGTTTATAACAGGTATTACAAAGCCATGTACAACACGAGTTTTAGAATTGTCAAAGACAGTTTTAAGGCCGAAGACGTCATGCAAGAATCATTTTTGAAGGCTTTTACGAAGCTGGACACATTGAAAGACATGGCGATGTTTGGGCCATGGTTAAAGCGGATTGTCGTCAATCATAGTATTTACGATTATCATAAAAATGAAAAAAACAAAGATGTGCCTTTAGATGATGTCGTTTATAGAGTGGAAGACGAACAAGGTGTTGAAGAAGATTATGAATGGAACAATCTCAGAGCCGCCCAAATCATGCAGTGCATGAAAAGTTTAAAAGATAATTACCGGATCGGCTTGACTCTGTTTTTAATTGAAGGCTATGATTATGAAGAAATTGGAGACATTATGAATATTAGTTATGCCAATTGCCGAACCATGATCTCCAGAGCCAAAGACAGTTTGAGACAAAAATTAACGCTTGTCGACGGATTTTAAAAATCGAAAAAAAATGAAAGAAGACAACTTAGATAGACTTTTCAAGAATTTAGAAAATGAATTTGACAACGAAATGCCAGAAGATGGACATGAGCAACGGTTTTTAGGCAGGCTAAAGTCTAACAGCAATGTGAGTGATAAAAAGCCAAAGCGCACCTTTTACAAGCCATTCTTGGCCATTGCAGCATCCATCGTTTTATGCTTTGGTTTGTTCTTTTTCATACATAACAAACCTCAAGAGAACGGCTTGGCAAGTGTGTCTCCAGAATTATCACAAACCAAAGACTTTTTTACTGCGGCGATTACCTCTGAATTGAACAAAATAAGAGATCAGCGCAGTCCAGAGAATGAAATGATGGTTTCAGATGCTTTGAAGCAAATGGAACTCTTAGAAAAAAATTATGAACGACTTAAAATTGACCTAAAAGATAGCGGTAATGACAAACGCGTCATTTATGCCATGATCAGTAATTTCCAAAGCCGCATCGAGCTGTTGGAAAACGTCTTAAAAACAATTGAGGACATAAAGCAACTCAAAGAAGTAAAACAAAATCAAATGACCCTTTAAATTAAAACCCATGAAAATCAAATTCAATTTTCTCGTTATATTCCTTCTTCTCTCCCATTTAACTTTTGCAGAATCTGGATGGCAGGGCAAACACACGAAAGAAAAAACCATTAAAAAAGAATTCTCCGTAAACCGTGAGGCGTTATTAAAAATCAACAACAGTTATGGCAACATTAATATTATTACCTATTCGGGAAACACGATTAGTATTGAAGTGAAAATCAAAACCAACGGTAATAGTTTAGAAAAAGTAGAAGAAAAACTGAATGATATCACGGTCGATTTTCAAGCGTCATCCAGCCTGGTTTCTGCAAAAACGGTATTCAATAAAAAGAATTCCAACACTTGGTGGAATTGGGGTAAAAACAGCAATGTCAATATGGAAATCAATTACCTAATAAAGTTGCCCATAACCAATAGTGTCGATTTGAACAATGATTACGGAAGCATTAATTTGGATCGATTGGAAGGCCAAGCAAAAATAAGCTGTGATTATGGCAAGATTACGACCAAAGAATTGTTGGCAGACAATAATTACATTTCATTTGATTATACCAACAACAGCTATTTTGAATTCATTAAAAGTGGAAAAATCAATGCCGATTATAGCGGATTTACCGTTGCAAAAACAAAAAACCTGGAAATCAATGCCGATTACACAAGGTCAGTCGTAGAAATTGCTGAAGAAGTCAGCTATACCTGTGATTATGGCTCCATAACTATTGACAAAGCAAATAATGTAAAAGGTAAAGGCGATTATCTTACGGCACGTTTCGGAGAGGTTTACAAGAATATCCAAGTCAACGCCGATTATGGTTCCATAAAAATTGATCGAATGACTGCCAATGCTGGTAATGTCTCTATTGACTCCGATTATACTGGTGTAACTATCGGTTACGATTCTGGATACCAATTTAGGTTTGACATCACATTGGAATACGCTTCGCTTAGAGGTGCTGAAGACTTTCAATTCACCAAGCAAAAAACACAATCCTCTGACAAGTATTATCAAGGATATTATGGAAACTCCAACACTAACAACCTCATTAAAATTACTTCTGATTACGGCAGTGTAACCTTCAAAAGAAATTAATAACAGATTTCCGTCTACGCGGAAATGACTAAAATTAAATAAGATTTCCGCCTTCGCGGAAATGACAAAAAACTCTATTATGAAAAAATCAATCGTTTTAATTGCAGCATTATTGGTTGCAAGCACTATTCAAGCACAAAAGAGAATTAAAGGAAATGGTAATATCACTTCCGTAACCAGAACCACTTCCGATTATAATACCGTGAATTTTGCAGGATCTTTCGACTATGTTTTAGTTTCTGGAAAAGAAGGTCAGATTAAAATTGAAGGTGAAGAAAATCTATTACCCTATATTATTACCGAAGTCAAAAATGGTAATTTGACTATTAAAACAGAAAATAATATCAGTTTGCAAACTTCCAGAAACAAAACCATTAAAATTACGGTTCCTTTTGAAGACATCAGTGCTGTATCACTTGCTGGTTCAGGAGATGTTTGGAATGAAGGCATTATTTCGACCACGCGTTTCAAAGTTTCAGTAACAGGATCTGGCGATGTAAAATTAAACCTAGATGTCACTTCAATAGAAGCTGGTGTTAATGGTTCTGGCGAATTGGATTTAAAAGGAAAGACTAACACGTTAAACGTAAGCGTTTCTGGTTCTGGAGAATACAAAGGCTTTAACTTGGATGCTACTGATGTCGATGTTTCTGTGACAGGTTCAGGAGATGCAAAAGTGGTTTGCAATGGTCACCTAAAAGCACGTGTGACAGGTTCGGGCGATATTAAATACAGAGGCAACCCAAAAACTGAAGACTCCAAAGTGGCGGGTTCAGGAAGTATAAGCAACTAATTGTAAGTAGTCTAAATCATAGATTTCAAATCATAGCTTAGTGATTAAAAGAATTCCACAAACAGAGTTGACTATTAATGGTTACTCTGATTTGGGCACTCTAAACAGTAATATAATACCCGCTAAAAAGAACACAAACAAGAATAAAATCGCATTGCGCATACTACCCGAAATTTGATCTATAGTCGCAAAAATGACCATGCCAATAACGATTCCTATTTTTTCGGCGACATCATAAAAA
Organism: Gelidibacter sp.; assembly: GCF_039916245.1. Lineage (GTDB taxonomy): Bacteria > Bacteroidota > Bacteroidia > Flavobacteriales > Flavobacteriaceae > Gelidibacter. The sequence continues at coordinate 48,261 of NZ_JBDSLS010000108.1, read as the reverse complement.
CTAAAATAGGAAGTCGTATCCTTTGTTTCTGGTAAAAACTTGGAATAGGTGGAACGCGCCAACGATTGGACGCCTCCCATCACAAAACCAACGAAAATGGCTGCAATATAAAAGTCCATGGGCGTAATCATAAAATAGGCATAAAAACATAAGCCCATCCAGATCATATTGATGGCGATCAAGGTATTGATGTTTCCAAACTTAGCCGATGCTTTTGAAGTTAAAACCGCACCAATAATAGCTACTAATTGAATGATCAAAATACTAATAATTAAACCTATGGTTTTTTGACCACTATCAACCCAAGCAATTTCTTCTTCTCCAAAATAAACGGCCACCAACATAATGGTTTGCACCGCCATACTAAAAACGAAAAAGGCAGCGAGATAACGTTTCAACCTTAAATTAGAAGTCAAGCCTAACCAAACGTTTCGCAACTCTTTTAGGCCGTTGAATACAATGGATTTAGTAACCTTATGCCCATTAGAAACGCCTTTAGGCAAAATATAAAAAGTGTACTGACTAAATAAAATCCACCACACACCTACCGTTATAAAGGACACTTTCATAGCTTCAACAGATGCCGCATTTTTAGCTGCTTCTGTTGCCAATTCAATTTCGGCTGCTGATCCCGTTGCTAAAATATCTGGAGCTACAGAAACATCAAAGCCAAAAAACTCAGGCATCATGACCATTGTCAAATTAAAGATCAATAAAAGCACGCTTCCAAAATATCCCATTGAAAAGCCTTTGGCGCTAATTCGGTCTTGTTGTTCAGGAAAGGCAATATCCGGAAGATAAGAATTGTAAAAAACCAAACTACCCCAATAACCCAGCAAGCCCATAAAGTAAAACAGCAAGCTAAGATGGATGTTCTCGAGGCTAAACCAAAATAATCCAATGCAACCAAGTCCGCCTAAATAGCAGAAAAACTTCATAAAACTTTTCTTATTGCCAACATAATCGGCAATACCTGACAAAATAGGCGATGAAATTGCGACGATCAAAAATGTGAAAGCAGTCACAAAGGTAATAAGGGCCGTGCTTTTAAATTCAAAACCGAAAGCATCCACTTTTTTAATTTCAGCAATGAACAACGACGAATAAAAAATCGGAAAAATTGAAGACGCAATGGTCAGCGTATATACTGAATTTGCCCAATCATAAAACGCCCAGGCATTCAGTAATTTTTTGCTTCCTTTTTGAAGTGGTTCCATTATGAATTATTATTTATTTTTATTTTTTATACTCAAATTCCAATAGTCGCCATAAAAGCTAAAACCTATAACATTTATCGGATCCTGTCTTGATTCAATATTCTGAAAGCGAAGCGGTCTTAATTCTGTTTTTAATATTTCACATAAAAAAAGCTGTTCGCTCCAATTTTGGAATAGAACAGCTTTTAAAAATAGATATTTATTTTAAAACAGAGATGGATTAACTTTTAAAAGTAGTCACTCCAAATTTTCTGGCTTCTTCTTTTGCTTTAGCAGCGTGTGCTTCAATGTTTCTGATACGTGTTTCATTGGCAGGGTGCGTGCTCAAAAATTCAGGTGGTGCTTGTCCTCCACTTTGTGCGCTCATACGTCTCCATAAGTTCGCCGCTTCCATCGGCTCATAGCCTGCAATGGCCATTAAATATAGACCGATTTCATCGGCTTCTGTTTCATGGCTTCGACTAAATGGCAACATTAATCCTACTTCAGATCCAATACCATAAGCTTGGTTAAACAGATTTAAAGTTTCTTGATCTTTAATCACAACATTCCCAGCAACAGATCCTAATTGCTGAACCATTCCCGCACTCATACGTTGCTGTCCATGGTTAGCAAGGGCGTGTGACACTTCATGACCCATAATGGCAGCTAATCCTGCTTCATCTTTTGCTATTGGTAAAATACCTGTATATACGACAATTTTACCACCTGGCATACACCAAGCGTTTACGGTTTTATCTTCTACCAGATTGTATTCCCATTTGTAATCTTTTAAATACCCTTGATAGCCGTTAGCATCTAACCAGCGCTCAGCGGCGACGGCTATTTTCTGACCGACACGTTTAACCATTTCTGCATCTTTTGTGCCTTTTATGATCTTGTGTTCAGTTAAAAATTGATCATATTGCGCAAAAGCGGTTGGGAAAAGCTGAGAGTTAGGCACAAGCGCTAACGTCTTACTTCCTGTAAATGGATTTGTAGCACAAGATAAAAAAAGTGCCAAACCACCCATCGCTACTATTGAATTTTTATATTTCATTTTATAATTCTTTAAAATATTTTATGGGATAAAATTACACGAAAAATAACTAATGAGTTAATTCAAATCGAAATTGTTTTAGCTTTATAAATTTATTGTAACCTCCTATTTTCCAAAAATATGCAATTCCGAAAACCCTTTTTCGACGATCATCGTATTGTCACCATTCATTTTGACGTCACTTAAAGGAATTTCTTCGTTGTCAACCTGAAGCTTGCTCACGGTAAACGGAAGTCCGTGAAACTTAATTTTAAATTTTTGGTAACCGGCATCGTATTTTCCTTCCTTATGCTGTTGGATAATAAGTTCGTCTGATTTTCCAGTCAATTTAAACGTACGTAAACTAAAACGACCTTTGGTATAATCATAACCATCGTGCGCATCATCATATAAGGAAGAAGCTTCCTTTCCGTTTTTAAAATAAACGTCCAAGGTCACTTCCTCAATATCAATTTCGCCAACATATTGTTGGATCGGATATTTTGGAATAATCGCTCCTGCTTTTACAAAAATTGGAATGGTTTCAATATCCGCATCCACCCACATTTCCTTTCCACCAGATACCAATTGATCCGTCCAATAGTTAAACCATTCGCCACGTGGCACAAACATACGTCTGCCGCGAGCATTTGCCTCTAAAATTGGGCAAACCAACAAGTGTTCACCATAAATAAATTCATCAGATCTGTAATGTGTATGCACGTCGTCCTGATCAAATAACACTAACGATTTTAGCATTGGCGTACCTTCTTCCACATATTTCCAAAAGGAAGTATATAAATAAGGTAATAACTGCATGCGTAATTCAATGAATTTACGAACAATATTGGTCACGTCCTCATCAAAAGTCCATGGCTCCTGATTGCCATGATCTCCTGAAGAATGCACTCTACAAAATGGATGGAAAACACCTAATTGGATCCAACGTGTAAATAGTTCACCACTAGGCTGCTCGGCGAATCCTCCAATATCGCTGCCAGCAAATGAAAATCCTGACATCGCCATACGCTGTGCCTGAACATTGGCAATCCATAAATGCTCCCAAGAAGCAATGTTATCTCCTGTCCATGTCGAGCAATAGCGTTGCGTCCCTGAATAGGCTGCACGTGTGATGACAAATGGACGTTTTGGATACACAAATTTCTTCACGCCTTGGTAAGTAGCTCTTGCCATTTGCATTCCATAGATATTATGCGCTTTCCTATGACTGCAGTGATTCCCATCATAGTCATGACGTACATCATCGGGAAATGTCTTGTTAGGCACTTCCATAACGGCAGGCTCGTTCATATCATTCCAAACCCCTCTAACGCCGACATCCTCAACCAATTCCCTGAATAAATCCGACCACCAATCACGTACTTTTTTATTTGTAAAATCTGGAAAATAACATTCTCCAGGCCACACTTTACCTTTCATAAAAGGGCCATCGGCGCGTTTACAGAAATAATCATTTTCAACAGCCTCGGTAAAAACAGAATAATCTTTATCGATTTTAATTCCTGGATCAATAATGACGACGGTTTTAAAACCATCATCCAATAATTCCTTAACCATGCGTTTCGGATCAGGAAATTTATTTTTATCCCAAGTAAAACATCTAAAGCCATCCATATAGTCAATGTCCAAATAGATGGCATCACAAGGAATCTTTAAATCTCTAAACTTTTGGGTGATTTCTTTTACAGTAGATTCCGGATAATAACTCCACTTACATTGATGGAAACCTAAAGCCCATAATGGCGGCAATTGGTGTGGTTTCCCTGTCAAATCCGTATAATTGGCAACGACATCTTCCATTTGAGGACCGTAGATGAAATAATAATTCATTTCACCACCTTGCGCCCAGAAACTGGTAACATTCCGTCTTTCTTGAGAAAAATCAAAATAAGATCTGAAGCTGTTGTCAAAGAAAATTCCGTACGCTTTTTTATTATGCAAGCCCGTGTAAAACGGAATGGCCTTATAGATAGGATCCGTCCCTTTTCCGAAGGCGTAACTATCCGAAACCCAGTTTTCAAAACGTTTGCCTTTTAAATTGAGCTCCTCAGGTTTATCACCAAGCCCATAATAACTTTCGCCATCATGAGAGATTTTGCTCATTTTCACGATGTTCCCACCATATTCATAGCTTTCTTCCCAATGAAATCCCAATTCGTCTTCATTGATGAGTTTATGGTCTTTGGCATCAAAAATGTGAACTTTTAAATCGTCTTTTCTAATATGGCAGATGAGTTTTGATGTCGTAACCTTATAGGATTCGGCCTCATCTTCAATTTCAAGATGGTTAAAACCTTTACTGGCATATTTTGTAATGGCATAAGAGAAATCCTTTTCAAAGGTGCCCGTAGTCGTATATCTGAAACGGATCACACTATCCCTTAAAATGGTCATTTCAAGAACCACATCATTATCTGTTGAAAAATAAAGTGTGTCTACATCTTTTTTATAAGCTATTATTTTCGATGGGAATAAATTCCCTTTATTTTCTAATTCAGTATTTACAATCATAATTTGCTATTAAATCTCACAAAAAAACGCATAAGATTATACATATAAAACTTAAGTTAATAGTACTTATCAACTATAACGTTTGAGTTTTGTGTAATTGATGAAATAGGATTGACAGTTATTGTTTTTTGCCAATTTTCTTAGTGATTACCTTGGTTGCACTCGATTTTGTAGTCGTTTTTTGTTGGTTTTTAATTAGTCACTTTTTTATTCGTTTTTCGGAAGATATAACTTTGGGAGACTTATCTGCCACTTGAATTTTATTTTTGGTTTCATCAGTATTTTTCTTATCCTTTTCCTTAGATGAACTATTCGGTTCGGATATAAGTTTGCCGACTTTCTTGTTCGAACTTTTAATAACTTTCACATCCTTTTTTTCTACTGATTTATTTAAATGTTTTTTGGAGGATTGAATCATTTCAACATATTTAAAAGCGACCATTCCCAATGGCGGAATAGTAATTTCTGCGGAATAACCCCGATTATGCAATACTGCTTTTTTAGCCGTAAACACTTTGTTCTTAAAATCGCCCGTTCCATTGTAAGCCATGGCATCACTGTTGAAAATCTCTTCAAGTTTACCTTTGTGAGGAACACCAATGCCATAGGTTATCATTGGTATAGGTGTCATATTACAGGCCACAATGACGACATCCTTAGGATCCTTCCCTTTTCTCATGTAAACCAAAACTGAGTTTTTATGATCATCATAGGCAATCCATTCAAAACCTTCGCCAGAAAATTGTTGCTCATACATGGCGGGCTCCGTTCGATACAAATTATTCAAATCTATGATCAGATTCTGAATGCCTTGATGGTATTGGGAATCCAACAAATGCCAATCCAAACTTTGTCTGAAATTCCATTCATTGCTCTGTCCAAATTCACAGCCCATAAAAAGCAACTTACCTCCAGGATGCGTAAACATATAACTGTACAACAATCTTAAATTAGCAAACCGTTGCCATTCATCACCGGGCATTCGTCCTAAAATGGAACGCTTGCCATAAACCACTTCGTCATGGCTTAAGGGCAGCATAAAGTTTTCAGAAAACGCATAGGTCATTGAAAATGTCAGGTCATTTTGATGGTATTGTCTGTAAATTGGTGGTTTACTGAAATATTCAAGTGTATCGTGCATCCACCCCATCATCCATTTCATCCCAAAACCGAGTCCGCCAGAAAATGTCGGCCGCGAAACCATCGGAAATGCGGTGGATTCTTCAGCGATATTCTGGACATCTGGATAATTGGAATACACCGCTTCATTCATCTCCTTAATAAAAGCAACAGCATCCAAATTCTCTCTTCCCCCATGTATGTTTGGCTCCCACTCCCCGTCCTTTCTGGAATAATCCAAAAACAACATGGAAGCCACGGCATCTACTCGCAACCCGTCCGCATGGTATTGATCGAACCAAAAAAGTGCATTACTGATCAAAAAAGATTTCACTTCATTACGACCGTAATTAAAGATCAAGCTTTTCCAGTCGTGATGATAGCCTTTACGTCTATCAGGATGTTCATACAAACAAGAGCCGTCAAAATAGCCTAATCCATGGGCATCTTCCGGAAAATGAGAAGGCACCCAATCCAAAAGGACGCCAATGTCGTTTTTATGAAGTGTGTCCACTAAAAACTTGAATTCCTCCGGATAACCAAAACGTGAGGTCGGCGCAAAATATCCCGTAATTTGATAGCCCCAACTGGGATCGTATGGAAATTCCATAATAGGCATCAGCTCTACATGGGTAAATTTCATTTTTTTTACATACGTCACAAGATCATCGGCTAACTCGACATAAGACATAAATCTGTCTTCGGTTTCATGACGTTTCCAAGACCCTAAATGCACTTCATAAACAGAGTGTGGTGCGTCCAATGCATTATTTTTTTTACGTTTGGACATCCAATTCTCATCCTTCCATTGATAGTGATCTTCCCAAACAATAGATGCGGTGTGAGGTGGATGTTCCGAACGACGTGCATACGGATCGGCCTTTTCTGTTTTTATATTGTTATGATGGCTTGTGATTTTGTATTTGTAGATATTCCCTTTTCCAACATTCGGAATAAAACCTTCCCAAACACCGCTTTTATCCCATCTAACATTCAGTTCGTGTACATTTTCCTTCCAATCATTAAAATCACCAACCACAGAAACTTTTTTGGCACTGGGAGCCCAAACGGCAAAATAGGTGCCTCTGACCCCCTCATGCTCCATAATATGAGATCCAAATTTTTCATAAAGCCTGAAATGCTTTCCAGCCAAAAACAGATTGATATCAAAATCGGTAAAACGACTACAAGGCATTACTTTCGGCATATTTAAGGCTTAAGAGGGTTAAATTATGTTAATAGATGATAAATAAAAACCTAAAGTACTAAAATTAGGTAAACGAAGTCACAAGAAATAGCGATTTAAAATCCTAGTGATTATCTTAACACTTTATTGAGAAAGGAAACATAATACCATTCGACTTAATATTAAAATCACAAATCCATCATTATGAAAACACTGCCATTTATAGTTTTATTCAGTCTTATTTTTAGCTGCAATAGTTCAGCCCAAAAAAAAGATAGCAAAACAGCTCAAAATAAAGAATATAAAGTCACAAAATCAGACGCCGAATGGAAGGCTGAATTAAGCGCCGAGCAATTCCGTGTACTAAGACAAGGAGGAACTGAACCCGCATTCTCAAGTCCGTTAGATAAAAATTTCCAACCGGGAGTTTATGTCTGCGCAGCCTGTAAAACGCCACTCTATAAAAGCGAAAACAAGTTTGATTCCGGAACCGGTTGGCCAAGTTTTGACCGTGTTATTGAAGGCAATGTCGCATTTGAAAAAGGTGGCAATGCCTATATGGGCATCGAAGAACATTGTGCAACATGTGGCGGCCACTTAGGTCACGTTTTTAATGACGGCCCAAAAGCAACCACAGGAAAACGTCATTGCATCAATGGGGTAGCCCTGGAGTTTATTCCTAGTGCCAAATAATAAAAAAATCCAGTTCTCAATAAGAACTGGATTTTTATGTTTCAAAATCCCTTTCGGGGATTTAGAGGATATTATTCTCCCATAGCCGCAGCAACTGATGCTGACAGTCTTTTATAAGTACCATTTTCCAAACGGGTTCTGATAACTTCAAAAGCTTCTAAAGTTTCATTGATGTCGGTGATATCATGTGTTGCTGTTGGAATCATTCTCAACAAGATTAATCCTTTCGGAATCACAGGATAGACTACAATAGAACAGAAAATGCCGTGGTTTTCACGTAAATCCTTTACTAAAGCCATGGCTTCAGGAATGCTTCCTTTTAAATATACCGGAGTGACACAACTTTGCGTGGTACCAATGTCGAAACCGCGTTCTTTAAGTCCAGACTGTAAAGCATTGGTGTTTTCCCATAGCTTTGCTTTCAATTCTGGCATCGTTTTCAACATTTCTAAACGTTTACGAGCGCCAACTACTAATTGCATTTGTAGCGACTTCGCAAACATTTGTGAACGCAAATTATATTTTAGGTAATCAATAATTTCTTGATCTGCGGCAATAAATGCTCCTGTACTTGCTAAAGATTTTGCAAACGTTGCGAAGTACACATCAATACCGTCTTGAACGCCTTGCTCCTCACCTGCTCCAGCACCTGTTTTACCAAGCGTTCCAAAACCGTGAGCATCATCTACTAAAAATCGGAAATTAAACTTTTTCTTAAGTTCAACGATTTCTTTTAAACGACCTTGTTCACCACGCATTCCAAACACACCTTCAGAAATCACTAAAATTCCTCCGCCTGTCTGTTCTGCCATTTTTGTAGCACGTTCCAAATTCTTCTCTAAGCTTTCAACATCATTGTGCTTATAGGTAAAACGTTTACCCATATGCAAACGTACACCATCAATAATACAGGCGTGCGCATCCACATCATAAACGATAATATCGTCCTTGCCTACCAAAGCATCAATGGTCGAAACCATACCTTGATAACCAAAATTCAAAAGATAAGCAGCTTCTTTGTTTACGAATTCAGCCAACTCATTTTGTAAGACTTCGTGAAGATCAGTATGACCAGACATCATTCGCGCGCCCATTGGGTACGCCGAGCCATAATCAGCGGCAGCTTGAGCGTCCGTTTTTCTGACTTCAGGATGATTTGCCAATCCTAAATAGTCATTGATACTCCAAGTAATAACATCTTGCCCGCGAAATTTCATGCGGTTAGAGATTTGACCTTCCAATTTAGGAAATACAAAATAGCCTTCAGCTTGTGAAGCCCATTTACCAAGAGGACCTTTGTCTCTGTAAATTCTATCAAATAAGTCTTTCATGTAATCTTAATGTTTTTCGGACATACGCCGCCATTTCAATCAACCTTTATGTAAGTTTGAGAGCCATGCGCTATCATCTTTAGTTAGCTTTATTAATTTGTGCAAAATTAACTAAATATCTACTCATTGCATAATTTAGTTATAAACCGCTGTTTATAAGATTTTCATCCACAAAAAATCCCACAACACCGAATTACGCAATAGGATTATCTAGCTGTAGTTCAACTATTTAATATATTGGATAGTCTCCAAAGTAGAGACCTTTTTACTGTCAAAAAAGCCTTGCTCTTCCATCCATTTGTCGCTATAAACCTTGCTCATGTATCGCGATCCATGGTCAGGAAAGATGACTACCACCTTATCACCTGGTTTAAATTCTCCGGCTTCATTCAATTGTTTTATAGCTTGCATTGCTGCACCACTTGTATAACCAACAAACAAACCTTCTTCACGTGATATCTCACGAGCGGTATGGGCGCTTTCTTCGTCAGTAACCTTAATGAACTCATCAATCAAATCAAAATCTGTAGCTGTAGGAATCAAATTTTTTCCTAAACCTTCAATGCGATACGGATATATTTCATCTTTATCAAACTCACGGGTTTCGTGGTATTTTTTCAAGACAGAACCATAAGCATCAACACCTATGACTTTTATGTTTGGATTTTGTTCTTTCAAGTATTTAGCAGTCCCAGAAATTGTTCCTCCTGTACCACTACAGGCTACTAAATGTGTTATTACACCTTCAGTTTGTGTCCAAATCTCAGGACCTGTACTGTTATAATGTGCATCAATATTTAACTGATTAAAATATTGATTAATATAGATAGATCCTTTGGTTTCTTCATGCAAGCGTTTTGCAACTTCATAATAAGATCTCGGATCATCGGCACTCACATGAGCAGGACACACATAAACCTGTGCACCCATTGCTTTTAGCATGTCTATTTTATCTCCCGATGATTTTGAACTTACCGCAAGAATACATTTGTAGCCTTTAATGATACTCACCATGGCTATGCTAAAGCCTGTATTGCCAGACGTTGTTTCTATAATCGTATCTCCTGGTGACAATATGCCTTGTCTTTCGGCTTCTTCAATAATGTGCAGTGCAATTCGGTCTTTAGAGGAGTGACCTGGATTAAAAGCTTCTACTTTGGCATAAAACTCACCATTATAGTCAGCTGTCATCTTGTTCAATTTGATAAGAGGGGTATTACCTATGAGTTGCAATACATTATCAAATACTTGAATATTTTTTTTCATACGTGTTTCTTATTCTTTTCAATAGGACCTATGGATAGCGAAAATCAAGTATAATTCTTATTATAAACCATGAACACCGCGATTTCATAAATCCTATTTACGATTACAATTTATGAAAATGTAATCTCAAACCCCGCAAAAGTACGGGATTTTTTTAAATTAGACATTAATATTCTCTAAGTCTAACAAAAAAGCGTATTCTTCCGCATCTTCTTTTAAGGATTCAAAACGCCCTGAAGCCCCGCCATGGCCGGCTTTCATGTTCGTTTTCATCAACAATTTATTGTTATCGGTTTTATAATCTCGTAACTTAGCCACCCATTTTGCAGGTTCCCAATACTGTACTTGAGAATCATGCAGGCCTGTCGTAATTAAGATATGTGGGTAATCCTGCTTTTTCACATTATCATAAGGTGAATAGGATTTCATGTATTCATAATAGGTTTTATCGTTTGGATTTCCCCATTCGTCATATTCTCCTGTGGTCAATGGTATCGAATCATCCAACATGGTAGTCAATACATCTACAAAAGAAACTGCCGCAATTACGCCATTATAAAGTTCTGGTGCTTCATTAATGACAGCGCCAATCAATAAGCCGCCGGCACTTCCACCTAAAGCATACAAATGGTGTGAGGAGGTGTAGTTTTGGGCGATTAGAAACTTGGAACAGGCGATAAAATCTGTAAAGGTGTTTTTCTTTTGAAGCAATTTCCCGCCTTCGTACCACATACGGCCTAAATACTCACCGCCTCTGACATGGGCAATGGCATAAATAAAACCTCTATTCATTAAACTTAAACGAAGACTGGAAAAATAAGGATCAATCGTATGTCCGTAAGATCCATAGGCGTAAAGCAATACGGGATTTGTACCATCTTTTTTGATCCCTTTTTTATACACCATTGAAATTGGCACTTTAGTCCCGTCATCTGCGGTGGCCCAAACTCGTTCTGAAGTATAATTATCCTTATCAAAGGTAGGATCTAAAACCTCCTGCTCTTTCAGAATGGTTTTCTCCTTTGTGACCATATTAAAATCGATACTGGAAGATGGTGTTGTCATTGAGTTGTAACCATAACGAAGGATTACCGTATCAAAATCGACATTGGTTGAAGTGTAAGCGGTATAGGTTTCGTTATCAAATGGCAAATAATAATCTTCTGTATTATCCCATCGTTTGATCCGAATTTGGTTCAGACCATTGGTGCGCTCACTGATCACCAAAAAGTCCTTAAAAATGTCAATATCTTCCAATAAAACCAAATCTCTATGCGGAATGACCTCTGTCCAATGATTAAATTTGGTGTCATTCTCAGGGGTTTTCATTAACTTAAAGTTGACAGCACCATCGGCATTGGTAACAATATAAAATTGATCACCATAATGTGAAATACTATATTCCAATCCTCTAACACGTTCTTGAAACACTGAGAAATCTCCATCAGGTGTATCGGCATTTAAGGTAAAATATTCGTTGGTCAATGTGCTATAACAGGCAATAATCAAATATTTTTTTGATTTCGATTTGTAAACAGCCACACCAAACGTATCGTCTTCTTCATGAAAAACTAATGTATCCTTGCTTGAAGAACTTCCTAATTTGTGTTTAAAAACTTTGTCAGACCGCAGTGTTTTTTCGTCCTTTACGGTATAGAATAATGTTTTGTTGTCATTGGCCCAAGTTGCGGAACCTGTCGTGTTTTCAATGGCATCTAAGAAAATCTCATCGGTAATTAAACTCTTTATTTGCAAGGTGTAATTCCGTCGTCCAACAGTGTCCAGACCAAATGCAATCATGGTATTATCTGGACTCACACTCAAGCCAACCAATTTAAAATAGTCATGCCCTTCAGCCATCACATTACAGTCAAACAACAACTCATCTGGATTATCCAAGGTATCTTTCTTTCTTAAATATATCGGGTAATCCTTCCCAACTTCATATTTAACAATGTACCAATAGCCATTATATTTATAAGGAACTGATTCATCATCTTCCTTAATTCGAGCTTTCATTTCCTCAAAAAGTGAATTTTCAAAGTCTCTATATTTTGAAGTGACGGCGTCAAAGTAATCGTTTTCAGCATTGAGGTAATCAATAACATCCTGATTTTCTCGGTCATTTAACCAAAAATAATCATCGCGACGTTCATCATCATGTACACTTAACGTTTTAAGTACTTTTTTTACTTTTGGCGGCTGAATATTTTGTGTCATTTTAATATTTTTAATAAGGACTGCAAAAGTACTATTTTAAAAGAACAGAGAACGAAGAGAAAATAGAATAAAAAGAAATGAAGTGAGCACTATTCTTTGAAAATTATTCCCATAGCCATTTCCAAAAATTAGTGAAACTCGTGTCTAAACCTTAATTTTGTTACCTAATATAAAAACTGAAAATATGTTTGGAGATATGATGGGCATGATGAATAAACTCAAAGAGACCCAAAAAAAAGTTGAAGAAACCAAAGAACGGTTGAACCATGTTTTGGTTGATGAACAAAGTAGTGATGGCAAATTAAAGGTCACATTAACCGCTAACAGAACGATAAAATCAATTGCTATTGATGACGAATTACTACAGGACAAAGAAATGCTTGAAGATTATTTAATCACGACCTTGAATAAGGCTATTGAGAAAGCGACCGGTGTAAACGAAACTGAATTGGCTGCTGTGGCTAAAGATGGCATGCCTAATATTCCTGGCTTGGACATGTTTAAATAATCCAATAAACTGCATTATCAGATAATCATGTTATATCGATAGGACTTGAACTGCTCTAAAAGCAGTTCATTTTTTTAGAATCAACTATTAAACACTCTATTAAGTTCTTAAAATCAACTTATGAATAAGATAAAAAAAGCAGTCTTTAATTGGAGTGGCGGTAAAGATTCTGCCTTAGCACTCCACAAAACCTTAAAAAATAAAGACCTTGAAGTTGTTGCTCTTTTTACAACTTTTAATGAAGAAACTCGCAAATCTTCCATGCATTCCCTTCCTTTAGAAATATTATCCAAACAAGCTAAGAGCATCGGAATTCCACTCTATACCATGTACTTTTCTAAAGATTTAAAAAATTATGACGAAAAGATGCTTGAAGCTGTAACGCATTTTAAAACCTTGGACGTGACCAATTTCATCTTTGGCGACCTCACAGCTTCTGGACTCAAAACCTACAGAGAATCCAAATTGAATCCGTTGGGGATTGAGGTCATCGAGCCCCTTTGGGATAAATCCTCTGACGACATCATGAAAGAGTTTTTAGAGTCTGGCATTAAAACCAAAATCATTGTCACTCAGGAAGGCAAATTAGATAAAAGCTATATTGGTAAAACCTTAGACGATAATCTAATAAGCACATTTCCAAAGGATATTGATGTTTGTGGGGAACAGGGCGAATACCACACCTTAGCCTATGAAGGTCCTTTATTTAAACATCCTATCGATTTTTCGATCTCAAAGGTTTATGAGACTTCTTATGAATTCATGCTCGAAGATGGAACCGTACAGACTTGCGTTTATTGGAGTGCTAAGTTTAATTTGTAGAGGTTATTATGATATTTAAAACGCACAAACGCGTTATGATAATTTATCAAAAGACTTTCCTCGAAAATTTGAAGTGAAATTTCTTAAAACTTATATTTGAGTTTAAGCACAGGATTAACAAGTCGGAAGAAAAAATAAAATCGCCATTTTTTATTAAAAAGCGGAACCAGAATTTTATAATCAATTCTATTATAGTCTTTCCCTAAAAATGAATTTATGGGATAAGCATTTATCAAGCTCATGTCACTCATTCGTCGTTTTACTTCTTCAAAGCTCATCGTTGATTGCAGTATGCGTATCATGGAAAAAAACACGAATGATTCCTGCTTAGCCTTAATTCGCGCTAAGGATCCAGGGTTAATATTTTTATTTTCCAACATTTTTATCTTGGAATCATAAATTATGGCCACATTTTGAATGTCTCTGATAACGTTAAGATAATGTGTCGGTTCCCTCTTGGTCATCGCCGTACCTGAGGTTTTTCTGTGTCGGTGCGCATCGAATTTTAAATGGGTCATCCTTTTTGCCTTTAAAAATAACTCCAACGAAAAAATAGCATCTTCCATCCACCGCCCTTCGATAAATCTTATTTCTGAATTTTTCAAAAATTCTCGATTTATAAAGAAATACCACACTTCTACTCTATAGTATTCGTTCTCTAAATAATCTTCCCCAGTTGTTATAGGGCTAATTGGGTGCTCTACCGAAATATCAAGAGGCAGGTTATTAGCTATAGTTTGATTTTTTGGAGATGATTTAGAAAAAAAACCAGACAGGAAAGTTAAAATATCTAAATGATGACGTTCACTAGTATCCACTAATGCTTTTAATGAATTTGATATGAGATAATCGTCAGGATCTAGGAAATAAATATACTTCCCTTGAGCGACATCCATACCACAATTCCTGGCACTACCAACGCCGCCATTTTTTTTATCGATGACTTTAATACGATCATGTATTTTGGCATAATTCTGAATGATTCTCAAACTTCCATCAGTTGATCCATCATTAACTATAATAATCTCGTAATCTTTAGCGTCAATATCCTGATCAAGTACGCTATCTAGACATTGAGAAACGTATTTTTCGACATTATAAACTGGAATAATAATACTTAATCTCATCGATTATTTAGATACTTACTTTTATGTGGTTAGAGTAATTCTCTGATTTAAAGTGCTTTTTAAATGTCGAATATAACTAAAAGACGCCTTAAAACTCACTATTTTTCACAAAACTCGATTATCTGCGTGAATGATTAGGAAAATCATATATTTTAAACATTGCAAATAGCTTTTATGCATTTCATCACATCATTCGTACATTAGGTTGCGCAATTTACGACTTGATCAATTTTATCGACTTCCATAGATGTTATCCTGTTTTTATTCATAATAAAAATTAAAAAAGCCGTTGTAAGTATCTATTTTTTTATCCTTCAATACTTGTGAAAATGAAGGACTTGTATCCAGAAATAAAATAACATAAAGTAACTGTTTTTTCATAATGAAGGATTAGATCATAAATCTACATAAATAAATTTGAAAAAATTATTCTCATATTTTTTTAAAACTACCTCCATTTAGTGATACATTTGTCAAAAATAACAACTAAAAATGACTCCATCCGATCAAGTTAAAGGCCTTGTAGAACGCCTTGGTGCGTTGAGGAGGTATCTTTGACATAGATGCC
Source organism: Gelidibacter sp. (assembly GCF_039916245.1). Taxonomy (GTDB): domain Bacteria; phylum Bacteroidota; class Bacteroidia; order Flavobacteriales; family Flavobacteriaceae; genus Gelidibacter. Next base: position 32,654 of record NZ_JBDSLS010000108.1, on the reverse strand, counting down.
AAAACTATTGAGATAAGTAACGAAGAGGAAAAAACCTTCGATCCAAATTTCTGGAATGATAGCAAAGCCGCCGAGCTTGTAATGCAATCATTACGCGAAAAAAAACACTGGGTTGCCGATTACGAAACCGCTAAATCTTTAATTGAAGATCTTAAGGTGTTCTATGAATTCTATAAAGCGGATGAAATATCTGCCCAAGAATTAGAGGAACATTTAGAAAAAACGGTCGCGCATATTGAAAAACTAGAGTTTAAGAACATGCTTTCAGAAGAAGGCGATAACTTAAGTGCCGTACTTCAAATTACTTCAGGCGCTGGTGGTACCGAATCCTGCGATTGGGCGAGTATGCTCATGCGCATGTACCTCATGTATGCTGAACACAGTGGATTTAAAGTAAAAGAACTCAACTTTCAGGAAGGTGATGTTGCAGGTATAAAAACGGTGACTTTAGAAATTGAAGGCGCATTTGCATTTGGTTGGTTAAAAGGTGAAAACGGCGTGCATAGACTCGTCCGCATCTCCCCTTTTGACAGTAATGCCAAACGCCATACAAGTTTTGCCTCTGTTTATGTATATCCACTTGTAGATGAAACCATCGAAATTGATATCAATCCTGCCGACATTGAAATTACCACGTCACGTTCTGGTGGCGCAGGTGGGCAGAATGTCAATAAAGTTGAAACTAAAGTGCAATTGGTCCATAAACCTACTGGCATTCAAATTTCATGTTCAGAAACCCGTTCACAACACGATAATAGATCGAGAGCCATGCAAATGTTAAGATCTCAATTGTATGAAATAGAACTGCAAAAACAATTGGCACAGCGGGAAGATATCGAATCAGGGAAAATGAAAATTGAATGGGGAAGCCAAATCCGTAATTACGTGATGCATCCTTATAAATTAGTGAAGGACGTCAGGACCGGATATGAAACAGGAAATGTTGACGATGTGATGAACGGTCATATTGACGAGTTTTTAAAAGCATACCTCATGATGATGGGACAAAAGGATGACAATCCGAATGAACTTTAATTAAGTTCCTGTTCATTTAACAGCGATCAAATTATTAATCTAAGAAAAGCGATCAGTAAATTGCCTGTCTTTAAAAAATCACTAAAAATAAAATGTCGGATAAATCAATCCATTTGATTTATCCGACATTCATGTTTTTAAAACTATTCCCCTCCATTTTCTCTAAACTGAGGCCTTATGGTAAAGGGAGCCGATTTAATTAAATCCCCTTGTATCTTTTTTAATATTTCAGAAGTAACTAAAGTGAGTTCTTTATGTTCATCGAATAGTGATTCTATAATAGTAAGATAGTTTTCATCATAACGGTTATGATCTATTTTAAACCTTTCATATTCCCTTATTTCCACACTGGAAAAATAATCTGCAAACTTAATATCATCTCCGCCAATATTACCACTAGCAAGCCCAAACCATAATGAAGGAACATCGTAAGCGTGACCTATGATGATACCATGAAGGGAACTTGAAATTATTTTTTCACAAGAACATACATCTTCAATGACCTTTTCTATAGCATCAAAAAGATTGATAATTAAAACGTCATCGCTATTTAATTTTTCAATGATTTCCTCATAGTGTAAAAAATGTGGAATAATTCCTAATTTGTATTTTTTATTTACCTTAGGTGTGAATATCAGCGGCATTAATAATGCTGGATCTCCGATGGCTTCTGGAGCTTGATAACCTAGCTGTTTAAGACGAAGTTGAGTGTGTTTTCCGCGAACTGCGTAGAAATTAGCATTGGTTATTTGGCAATTTTGTTTTATAATACCTGAACCCCATATATCACAATTAGGATTGGTATACCAATCAATTACACTACCGATAGTTATAAGAAGGTTCTGTTTCTTACCTAATAGAAATTGGATATTATAATACATTTCCTTAACAGATAATTTTCTGTTATAAATCGCCCTGAGATAGGTTAAAACGAATAGTTTATTGAAGCCTGTATGCAGTAGTGGCGTGTACATGGGTTTTTTACCCGAAAGATTCTCTACGATATAAGGTCCTAAAACATCTCCGAAGTTTTTTTTCCCAAAAGGAACTTTATGCCAAAACATATTAATTTTGTCCGAGTTCACTTCATTCATTTTACTTTCAAATATTTCAAGCATTATTCTTATTTTATTCTAATCCCATTGAAAAGATTGACCTGTTTTTCAGATAATTAGTTTTAGCGCCTATGCTCATGCTTCTACATTGGGTAAATATAAGAAAGTTAGACATTTCTGTAATAAATGAAGAACATTTGATTGACGTGGAGAAATACACTTTATGTTTTTAACAGACTTACTATGATTTGGCTGATCATTCAATTACAATTAACAAATAAGAATTTTGGCTAATCCAGAAAAAGAATGGAATTTTGGCCAAATTGAATTAATAGAATCAAAAACTTCTGGATCAATAATAAATTTAAAAATGAAAAAAATAGACACCATAATTTTCGACCTCGGAGGCGTTCTTATCGATTGGAACCCAGAATATGTATACCTGGACGTTTTTGAAGGCGATAGAGAAAAAATGCAATGGTTTTTCGATACTATTTGTACCCATGACTGGAATGAAAACCAAGATGCAGGCTACCCGTTAGCAAAAGCAACTGAGGAGCGTATTGCACTTTTCCCTGAGCATGAAGAACTTATTAAAATGTTTTATGGACGCTGGGAAGAAATGCTGGGAGAAGCTATTGAAGGCACTGTTGACATTCTAAAAAAATTAATCGATAGTAAGCAATTTAAAGTGGTTGCACTCACAAACTGGAGCCATGAAACCTTTCCTGTTGCTTTGGAAACTTTTGATTTTTTACATTGGTTTGAAGGTATATTAGTTTCGGGCGAAGAAAAAACTCGTAAACCATTTAAGGATATTTATGAATTGACTTTAAATCGCTTTAATATAGAGGCAGAAAACTCCGTTTTTATAGATGATAATCTTCGAAATATCAACGCGGCCAAAGAACTAGGCATCAATACCATACATTTTCAAAACCCTGACCAGTTGAAAGCAGAATTAAAATCTTTCGACATTGCAATCTGAAATTACGCATTAAATGGAAATAATTGTGAACTGCATTCAATTGGTGTAACTTTGGATATTCCTATAAAATAAACCCAAAATGATATCGATCTACCATAATCCCAGATGCAGCAAATCTAGAGAGGGACTAGCAATTTTAGAAAATGAAAAAGCAAACTTCCAAGTCATTAAGTACATGGACCAATTATTAAGTGTTGCAGAACTTAAAGAAATCATTGGTCTTTTAAAAATCAAACCTATTGAATTGGTAAGAACCCATGAGTCTATTTGGAAAGAGAATTTCAAGAATTTAGAACTCTCTGATGATGATATCATTTCCGCCATGGCAAAGCACCCACAACTTATCGAACGGCCAATCGTCATAAACGGTAACAAAGCCGTTATAGGCCGCCCTCCGCAGAAAATCGTCGAGGTTTTATAGCGGATTCTTTAACACAACTTTAACCAAACATCATTAAACCAAATTCTATTTTCGCATTCTTATTAACTAAACCAGCATGTTATGGTCACAAAATTAGTCAGGATGTCTCTTTTGATGCTTTTTTTTAGCGTTAGTACTTCATATGCCCAAACGGATGCGGCTAGGGAAAAAGAACGTGAAAAATACATCCAAAAACAATATCAGGAATATTACGATCGCATGGATACCTACATCAATTTATTAAAGGTCGATGATTTTAAAGGAGCCATCATCAAACAGAAAATTGATGAGTTCTATAAAAAACGAAATCAAATCATGATGACTGAAGTTTCAGAATATGAAAAACAGCCACTAGTGGAACAATTAAAAGCCACTCATTTTTCGGATGTTGAAGAACTTTACACTGAAGAAACCATCAATTCCATCCAAAGATATTTAACCGACAATAAAGCTGAAATTAAAAAATTACAAAAAACAAAGAAAAACAACTAAACTAATGAAACTAATTCCCTACTTATTTACCTTACTTTTTCTATTTACTTCAAACATTCTCTCCGCTCAAGAGGAGGTCAGCATTACAGGTACAGTGATGGACAAAGATGTCAATCAGCCTCTTGAATATGCAACCATCGCTTTTTTCAGTAAAAAAGAAAACAGGATTGTCACAGGTGGCATCACTGATACACAAGGTAAATTTGATATAAAAGTCCCAAGAGGTACCTATGATATTTCTGTAGAATACATCTCATATGGCACTATAAAAATTCCTAATAAAACTTTACTTAAAAACACTGATTTAGGTGTCTTGACCATTGCGATTGACGCTCAAGCTTTAGGCGAAGTTTCAATTATTGCCGAACGCACAACGGTGGAAATTAAGTTGGACAAAAAAATATATAACGTTGGTTCTGATTTGACCGTTAGAGGTGGAACTGTAAGTGACGTACTAGATAATATACCTTCTGTTTCAGTCGATGTTGAAGGGAATGTGTCCTTAAGAGGTAACGATAACGTGACCATTTTAATCAATGGGAAACCTTCTGGATTAGTTGGTCTTAACTCAACAGATGCCTTGCGTCAACTACCAGCTGAATCAATTGAGCGCGTTGAAGTCATCACATCGCCATCGGCGCGTTATGATGCTCAAGGTACAGGTGGAATTCTAAATATCATCTTAAAGAGAAGTAAACTTCAAGGTTTAAATGGCGCTATTACGGCAAATGCTGGACATCCAACATCTGCAGGTCTTTCTGGGAATATTAACTACAGAACTGGCGATTTCAATTTTTTCAATACCACAAGTTATTCTTATAGCGATTCGCCAGGAAAATCTTCTACAGATACCCATTATTTCAACATTAGACGTGATGAGAATGGAAATATCATCGAAGATAAACCTGATACATTCTTATTTGAAAAACGTAATTCCAACAGAGTAAGCAACAACTTTACGACCAACCTTGGCGTGGAGTGGTATATCAATAATTCGACGTCTTTGACCACCTCATTGGTGTACAGAAACAGCGACCGAGATAATAATTCTACAAACATCAGTAGAGAATACGATATCAACAATAATTTGACATCACTTTCTTCACGTTTCGATCCAGAAGATCAAAATTCTAAAACGATCCAATATGCTGTTAACCTTAACAAGCAATTTGATAACAACAGTCAGCATAAATTAACTTTCGATTTTCAATACGAAACCAGTGACGAAGACAATCGCTCATTCATTACCCAAGATGGTACTGAAGTAGAGCGTGTTTTCACACTTCAAAATCAGGATAAAATCTTATTACAATCTGATTACGTACGTCCTATTGGCGACAATAGCCAGTTTGAATTTGGATACCGTGGTAATTTTAATCAATTGGATACCGATTATAGCTTGTTGTTTTTTGAAAATGGCAACTTTGAAGTAGATCCAAATGTCAGCAATAATTTACTCTACAAAGATTATGTGAATGCTGTTTACACGCAATTTGGAAGTAAGATCAATAAGAAATTTTCTTATTTAATGGGCTTGCGTATGGAATCTGCGCGTATTACCATTGATCAAAAAACCACTAATGATGTACAAAAAAAGGATTATGCTGGTTTGTTCCCAACAGTGAATCTAGGCTATGAATTAAATGAGAACCAGAGTTTTCAATTAGGATACAACCGACGCATCAGAAGACCCTATTCCCGTTTCATCAATCCATTTCCTTCAAGAACTAGCCCAACAAGTTTATTTGTAGGAAATCCTGATATCGATCCAAGCTACTCCAACAAAGTTGATTTAGGTTATTTGACTAAAATCAATAAGTTTACCTTGAACTCTTCCATCTATTATGAAAGAGCAACGGACGTGTTCAGTTTTATTAGTGAAACTACAGGCGATTATTACATTAGAGACATCAACTTCACCATTAATGAAAATGATCCAAACTTTGAAAATCTTACGTCTCAATATGAAAGTGTGAATCCTGTAATCAGAAGAACACCTATCAACTTGGCAACTAATGACAGATTTGGTTTTGAGTTTACCTTAACTTACCGCCCATCAAGAGATTGGAACATGAATGGTAACTTTAACTTGTTTCAATCAAAAACTGCAGGAGTATATAACAAAGTAGATTATGGCGCAGAAAACTTAAGCTGGTTTGTACGTTTCAATAACAAATATACCTTACCTGGTAAAATTGACTGGCAAACACGTATTTTCTATATGGGACCAAGTGAAGATGCCCAAAATAAAACAAAAGGAATGTTCTCTACTGATTTGGCCTTTAGCAAAGATGTTTTTAAAGACCAGGGCTCAATTGCGTTTAACGTAAGTGATGTGTTCAATACCAGAAAAAGATCGATGGATTCATTTACTTCTGCATATACCAGTTCTTCTGAATTTCAGTGGAGACAAAGAAGTTTCAATCTCTCATTTACCTACCGTTTCAACCAACAAAAGAAACAACAGCGCTCTATGGATCGCGGAAATGGTGGCGAAGATTTTGATTTTGAAGGATAGACCGTTCTTACCTTATGCTTGAGGCTTTAAGTTTCAAGCATAAGGTAAAAACCAAAAAATATAAGAACAAAAAAAAAGCGGTTTCATAATTTGAAACCGCTTTTTTAATATATAATTGGAAGTCACTTCTATAGGGTAGCCGCTTCTCTTTTCGCTTTGCGTTCTGCTTTAATTTCTTTAAATCGTTCTATTGATGATCCAATGACCCAGTAAGGAATAACGAAAGTCATTAAAAATATCATTAACCAAAAACCCATGGTCAAAATGGTTAAAAAGGCTATAAATCCTAAATATTGTTCAAATGTAAACATGTTGCAAGTTCTTTATAATAATTAAAGCAAATATAGGAGAAACCTTTTGTTTATACAATACCAATTTTAAGATTTATTAACAAGGTTTTCAAGGATCACATCAAATATGTGCCATCATCTCTTTTAAATCAATCTGCATTTTCATCTAACAAGCATTGAAATTTCTTTTCTTCAGATAGTTGAACACTTCAATCAATGTGCTTCCACATAAATTTTAAAATTATTAAGAATGGCTTGCCAACCTTCCCTTTGCATCGCTATTGAATTTTGTGCTTCGGCGTCAAATATGGTGGTCACTTCTACATGTTCTCCTAGACTTTTAAACCTTGTTGTTGAAACGCGTCCATCTGGCATTGTATAGGTAATTTTTTCATGGTCAAAAACCTCGTCATAAACACCTTCAAAATCAAATCCAAAACTTCCATCCTTGGCTTCCATCCGGCTTGACAACTTCCCACCTACTCTTAAATCATTTTCCGCCTTTGGACAGCACCATTCATCGCTTGCAAAATTCCATTTTGTAATATGATTGGGTTGTGTCCAATAACGCCAAATCTTTTGCAAATCTCCCTTGATGGTTGCTTCTACTGTGATCTTTTCTGCGTTCATGACCTTTACGATTTAATTTTTTTATAGCATAAACGTGGTGATTTGTGCTTGTATATAGTTCAATAGTGCCACGGCGATTTCTCAATAATTTTAAACTAAAAATAGTAATAGGACTTTGGAATGTTGAATATTTAAGTCATCTCAGCAGAAAATCCTGAAATATAATCGTCTGGATTTTGATAAGATTTTTTATTCCTTTTTTAAACTCGATTTTTATAATAGAACGCAGACCTGCCCGTCCGTTCAAGCGGGTAACACGGATGATTTATGATAAAACATGATCAGTTTTCGCTTTAAACGTCATCTGAATAAAACATAGTCTTTTGCGTTTTATGCCTTTCAGAAAAACAGACCCACGTTTTATATAAATTGCTATTCCATCGAGTGTAAACCGATCATATTTCCTTCGGTATCCATAAACATTGTAATAAACCCATGTTTGCCTATAGACATTTTAGGATTCAATATTTTGCCACCTGCTTTCTCGATGCGCTGTTCTTCAATGTTGCAGTCCTTGCTTCCAAAATAAACAACGGTAGAATTCCCTCCCGCCTTCATACCTTCCATTTTAACCAAAGCACCGCTAGCACCATAAGTATTCATGTCACCTGAAAAACTTTTCATTTCGATTTCATCGCTGGTAGGACTCATCAATCTTTCTAATTTTGTCCCCAATACAGTTTCATAAAATTTTGAGGCTCTATTCATGTCATCTACATAAATTTCGAACCAAACGATAGGTGTGTTTACATTCATAATAACTTCAATTTTAAGTTGTTATTAAAATTAAAACAAATTCACTAAACCACACTTGTCATAGGGCAAGAAATTTAATTTTGAAGAATTTCTTTTCGACTACGTCATAAAGATGTATCAGTAACTCCAAAAAATGACGCACGCATTGGACATTTCACCTTTTTTTAGAAAGAATTGTCCTTTTTAATATTTAGGCCGGTTTTATTACCGATTTAAATTTTATTAAAATGATAACGATTATTCAACATAAATCTCAATGTATTGCACAGTCAATAAATGATGTTGTATTTTACAAATAATATCTGAATTTTGATTGCCAGATAAGCCGTCGAACCTCATCTGCCCGCATTAATAGCGCCTGAATTTATAGCTAAAATAATTTGACAACTATCTTTCTAAAATTCAGCACAATAGATTTTATTATTTGTAATTAGTCTAAATAAACTTTGATAAATTAAATCTGCATAATATCTTTGCGTCCTTATTTATAATCAATCCAAATAAAATGGCAATTAAAAAGATATTCTTGTTCCTTGTTTTAATAGGACAATTAAGTTATTCACAATCAAAAATAGAAGGCACAATCACGGATGAAGACAAGAAGATCATCCCTTTCGCTAATGTTTTAATTGAAGGTACAACCTTCGGAACCTCTGCCGATGCCAACGGTTACTTCAAACTCACAAATCTTGCCTCTGGAGATTACACTATTAAAGTTTCTTATGTTGGTTTTAAACCATCATTTCAAACGGTTCAATTAAGAACTAATGAAACTTTAAGCCTCAAATTTCATCTTAGCAGTGATTCAGAATTAGATCAAGTAGAGGTATTTGGAAGCAGATACAAACATCCTGACAAAATTGAAGCACTTACCAGATTACCTTTGGCGCCTTATGAGCAAATACAAAGTATCTCCATTATTTCTGAAAAGCTAATCGCTCAACAAGGCAATTTAACGATAGCTGACGCCACTAAAAACGTTCCAGGAGTTTACGCTTTTGCTACCTATGGTAATAAGCGTGAAAGTATGTCGTCCCGTGGTTTTAGAGGAATTCCAATCTTAAAAAACGGGGTTCGTGTACACTCCGATTTTAGAGGCACTGGGATTTTGACCGATATGCAAGGTGTTGATAATATTCAGGTTCTAAAAGGCGCTGCGGCAATTACACAAGGTGTCGCCACCGATTTAGGAAGCCCAGGTGGTGTGATCAATATTGTGACTAAAACTCCTAAATATTACTATGGTGGCAATGCGTCTGTAAGAGCTGGAAGTTATGGCCAAGCGCGTACCACATTTGATGTTTTTGGACCGCTTACTGCTACTGAAAATGTTGCTTTTAGAATCAATGGTGCTTTGGAACGTGCTGACAGTTTCCGCGATGGCGTGTCCTCTGACCGATTCTACTTCAATCCTTCTTTTGAATGGAAAGTGGATGACAAATCAACACTGACTTTAGAAATGGATTATTTTGACGACAGCCGAACGCCAGATTTGGGTACGGTTAATCTTGCTGAAAATGATGTGAATGCCATATATGACTTACCTCACAATCGCTTTTTAGGATATGCCAATGATCGATCCTTAACCAAAAACGCCACCTATTCAGCGCGTTTTAATCGTGAGCTTAATGATAAATTAAGTTTAAAAGCGGCATTTTTTAAATCAGATTTAGATTTGAATGACAAAGGTGCAAGTCTTGGAACTGTCCTTAAAAACCCTGCTGGAGACCCCATCTACAATCAAAGAAACCGCGGTTATTCTATTTCTGACCGAAAAGATTCCAACAGTGTGCTTCAATTTGATCTTATTGGAGATGACATTAAAACTGGCAGCATTTCCCATACTTTTCAAGTAGGATTCGATTACAGAACTTCAAATTTCAGTACGTCAACCCAAACCGCATCAAACGTCGATACCATTGATGTGTTTGCAGAAAACAACAACGAATTACCTAATAACTTGAAATTAACTGCCGCAAAATTGGCCGGAGCAAAATCGAGAGCGCTTGGTTTTGTAGCACAAGACGTGATCACTTTCAACCCTTGGTTAAAAACATTTTTAGGCATTCGTTATAGCAGCACGCAAACAGAGGCAGAAACAGAAACCACGCGGAGTGATGCTTTCAATCCATTGGCAGGCGTCATACTTACTCCTTTCAAAAACATTAATGTGTTTGCTTCCTATACCAACAGTTCGTACCCAAGAACAGCCTCCAGATTAGATGTTAATGGCAATGCTCTGGGTAATGAACGTTTTGATCAATTAGAAACTGGAATTAAAACCAATTGGTTGGACAGCCGTTTACGATTTAATTTGACCTTCTTCAAAATCAATAATAAAGGCATCAATCTTCCTGTTTATGACGAAAATTGGGTAGCTACAGGCTATTTCCAAAAAGGTGGAAATGATGAACGGAAAGGGATTGAAGTTGAATTGAGTGGTCGAATTCTTGATAATCTTGAAGTCATTACTGGCTATTCCTATATTGATGCACAATACAAAAAACATACGTCCTATGTTTATGGATCAGCGCCCTTAAATACACCTAAGCACACTTTTAACGCTTATGTAAATTATAGCTTTAAAGAGCAATTAGAAGGTTTATCGGTTGGCGCAGGAATTTATTATACTGGCGAACGGCCAATTAATGATTGGAGTTCAGGAGCGGTAACCCACGAAGGAATCGTGCCAAACCAAAAACCATTTTACGTAGATGCTTATACACAAACCAATGCTCAGGTAGCTTACAAATTTAACAACCATTGGAATTTCAGATTTTTACTGAATAACGTTTTCAATGAAATTGGTTATAATGCTTATCGCACCAGTTATATCAATCAGACCGATCCGCGCAATTTTGCGGGTGTATTGACTTATAACTTCTAAACTAAAGTTTATATAATTTAAAAGCACAATCTGATAAGGTTGTGCTTTTTTGATGAACTGATCTGGTTGGGATGGAATTGAGTTTTCCTTTGGGAATTAATATCGAAAATACCCACAAATTCAGTGCAAAGGCCTAACTTTGTAAGTAAATTAATCATCGAAAATCATGGAATACAGAATTGAAAAAGACACAATGGGCGAGGTTAAAGTACCTGCCGATAAACTTTGGGGCGCACAAACTGAACGTTCCCGCAATAACTTTAAAATTGGTGCACCTGCATCAATGCCTTTAGAAATTATTTATGGTTTTGCTTATCTTAAAAAAGCAGCAGCATTTACAAATTGTGAATTAGGCGTTTTACCTATTGAAAAACGCGATTTGATTGCCCAAGTTTGCGATGAGATATTGGAAGGAAAGCATGATGACCAATTTCCATTGGTAATTTGGCAAACTGGTTCTGGTACGCAAAGTAATATGAACGTCAATGAAGTCATTGCCAACAGAGCACAACAATTGGCTGGCAAAACGATTGGCCAAGGCGATCCTGTTATTGGAGCCAATGATGATGTCAACAAATCTCAGTCTTCAAACGATACCTTTCCAACAGGAATGCATATTGCGATTTATAAAAAAATAGCTGAAAACACCATTCATGGCGTCATTCAGTTACGAAATACACTTCATCAAAAAGCTACGGAATTTAAAAATGTCGTAAAAATTGGACGTACCCATTTAATGGACGCGACACCTATTACGCTTGGTCAAGAAATTTCAGGTTATGTAGCACAATTGGATCATGGTCTAAAAGCATTGCAAAATACCTTGCCACATTTAAGCGAATTGGCACTTGGAGGAACTGCCGTAGGTACTGGTTTAAACACACCTAAAGGGTATAGTGAACTTGTTGCAGAGTATATCGCAAAATTTACAGGTTTACCTTTTATTACAGCCCCCAACAAGTTTGAAGCACTCGCCGCACACGATGCTTTAGTCGGAACGCACGGTGCTTTAAAACAATTGGCAGTAAGCTTAAACAAAATCGCCAATGATATCCGTATGATGGCATCCGGTCCAAGAAGCGGTATTGGAGAAATCATCATTCCGGCAAATGAGCCAGGAAGCTCGATTATGCCAGGAAAAGTGAATCCGACACAATGTGAAGCCTTGACCATGGTTTGTGCCCAAGTAATGGGTAATGATGTGGCTGTAAGTGTTGGCGGTACTCAAGGACATTATGAGTTGAACGTGTTCAAACCTATGATGGCGGCCAACCTATTGCAATCTGCTCAATTATTAGGAGATGCTTGTAGAAGTTTTGACGAACATTGCGCACAAGGCATTGAGCCTAACCATGATGTGATCAAGCATTTGTTGAATAACTCGTTGATGTTGGTAACTGCTCTAAACACAAAAATCGGCTATTATAAAGCGGCAGAAATTGCCAATACCGCACATAAAAACGGAACGACCTTAAAAGAAGAAGCTGTTAACTTGGGCTACGTAACCGCTGAAGATTATGATGAATGGGTTAAACCTGAAAACATGGTGGGCGAACTTAAATAATCTATCCTCTTAGATTAAAAAAACATAAAGCCTTCGGGAATTTATAAAAAAGCAAGTTTATTTTAATAACTTGCTTTTTTTATGCGTATTTCGCAACTTAGTTAACACTTAAATTTCACAGATGTCCATACTTATTATCAATATTAAAGAGCTCATTCAAGTTAGAGATCACAACGTTACTATAGTTAAGGGCGAAGACATGAAAATTCTTCCCACTATAAAAAATGCCTATCTCATTATCGAGCATGACACTATTGTTGAATATGGATCTATGTCAGATTATATTGATTATGAAGTCGACGAAGTGATTGATGCCAAAGGAAAAATGGTGCTTCCTGCCTGGTGTGATTCCCACACTCATATTGTGTATGCCGGAGATCGATCGCAAGAATTTGTGGATCGTATCAATGGACTATCTTATGAAGAAATTGCACAACGCGGCGGCGGTATATTAAACTCCGCTGAAGTACTACAAAATACATCTGAAGAGGACCTGTATCAACAATCCTTAAAACGATTAAATCGCGTCATGAAACTGGGCACTGGCGCCATTGAGATAAAATCCGGATATGGTTTAACGGTTGACGCCGAATTAAAAATGCTCCGCGTCATCAAACGCTTAAAAAAAGAGTCCTTGGCACTTATAAAAACAACTTTACTGGCTGCTCATGCCGTTCCGAAAGAATTTAAAGACCATAAGGAAAAGTTTGTGGACCGCGTCATTTCTGAAATGATTCCGCAAGTTGGTCAAGCCAAACTCGCCGATTATATTGATGTGTTTTGTGAGAAAGGTTATTTCGATTTAGAAGATACCGAACGTATTCTACAGGCAGGTGCAGCTTATGGACTCATCCCCAAAATTCACGTCAATCAGTTTAATGCTTTTGGAGGCGTAGCCCTTGCCGTAAAATATAAGGCGCTTTCTGTAGATCATCTTGAAGAAATGAGACCAGAGGACATCGACGCCTTAAAAGACAGTAACACCATGCCTGTAGCGCTTCCCTCCTGTTCTTATTTTATAAGTATTCCGTACACACCAGCACGTCAAATCATTGATGCGGGGTTGCCTTTGGCCATCGCCTCCGATTATAATCCAGGAACGACACCAAGTGGTAATATGAACTTTGTAGTCAGTACGGCGTGCATCAAATTACGAATGACACCCGAAGAAGCCATCAACGCTGCCACCATAAATGGCGCTTATGCCATGGGTATTTCCAATCAATACGGAAGCATTTGTAGAGGAAAAAAAGCGAACCTCATCATTACCAAAGAAATAGAAAGTTATAACAATTTGCCTTATGCCTTTGGCGATAATTTGATTGATACCGTAATCCTAAGTGGAAAAATATTAGATTAATCGGTGTTAACTAAATCTATGGAATAAAGAGCCTTACCAGCCCTCCATCCAATTTGGCCGTTTTAAAACAGACTAAATGTCTGTTGCATTGGTGATATTTATGGTGAAAAATTTGAGCCGGCTTTCACAGAGAACGAGTATGTCCGTGAAAATTCGTGTCAAAATTTTTAGAAGTTAAAGCGAAATGCAATAAAGCACTTAGTTTTAGCTTAATTTGAGACCAATAAGACGCTGTAAAGACGGAATTTCATTAAATATAAAGCATAAAAAAACCCGAAAATCATCTGACTTTCGGGTTTTAAATTTTAATTTATTTTGATTATTCCAAAGTGAATTCAGTAGTTGAAACCAATTCCTTCTTGTTGAAAATATTCACAACATAACGGCCTTTGTCAAACTGTCCTTTTGGAGAAACAAATTCACAAATATTAAGGTTTCTGTTTTCGTAGTTAAATTTACTTACGATGCTATAGTTCAAGACAGTTTGGCCAAATTGAATCTGCTCATTAGCCCCTAAAACATTATCCTTAGGATCTAACACCTGCACATACAATTCTTTATCCCCAGCACCTACTAAAGTGTTTTTTGCAACGGTATAGCAAATTCTGATTTTATCACTACGACGTGCGCGTTCTGTCGGAATTAATTTCCCTGAACTTCTTTCAATAACTCCAAATGCTTTTAATCCTACAGCTTGTAATACTGCTGCATTTTCAACTACGTTTGCCAATTCAGTATTTTGAACCAACAACGAATCGGTAAACATGGTACGTTCTGCCAATCTTACATTAGTGCTGTCCAATGACGTTGATAATAATGCATTTTGGATTTTCAACTTGTCATTTTCAGTTAAAAGTGCTTTCATTTCTTCTTGAAGAGACAAATATTTCTTTCTGTAGCTCATTAAGCTGTTGATGCTGTTTTGAGATATTTTCAATGAATCCATCAAACCTTGAATTCTACCTCTAGCCTCTACCAAATCTTGATTTGCGACTTTATTTTCTCCAATGGCAATATCATATTGTTTTGCCATATTATTTAAATCAGTCATTACCAACTGCTTCTCCTTGGTTAAAGTAGCTTCATTGGCCTTTTTCTCATTATATAATTTTGAGGTGTAAAAACCCGTTCCAACGAACAGGGCTAATAATATCCCCAAGGCAATCTTTAATCCGGTATTTTTGTTACTTTTTGTACTCTCCATAAGTTTTGTTTTTAGTTGTTGATACTTAAATTAAGGCTGGTTTAAAATTATTTAATTGTTAGGAAATAAATAATGATGTACTTTTAATTCTTCAAATGTAAAATTAAATTCCCATAATGGACAAACTTGTTCTATTTAAAACACACGATTTAGATACGTTATTAAAAAAAAGAGCCAATGAATCCAAGTTTGGAGAACATATTCAATTACTTTCTAAGTCTACCAATATATACGAATCTCTTGTTAATTTAGACGTTGACTATGTAATTATTGGGATTCCAGAAGATGTTGGTGTGTTTGCAAACTATGGAAACCGAGGAACAGCCAGAGCTTGGAAAGCTACTTTAAAGGTGTTATTAAACATCCAAAGTAATACGTTTACAAATCCGAGCAAAGTACTCATATTAGGACATCTTGATTTTTCCAAAGAGATGGAAAAGATTGACGGCTATGACGCCTCCGACAAAAGGCACATTGAAAAGGCTCGAAAATTGACCGAAAAAATTGATAAGCACGTCACGGATTTGATCTATCAAATTGTTCGTTCAGGGAAAAAACCAATTGTTGTGGGTGGCGGTCACAACAATGCTTATGGCAATTTAAAAGGAGCTTCCTTGGCTTTTAAAAAACCGATGAATGCGGTCAATTTTGACGCGCATTCTGATTTTAGACGTGAAGAAGGTCGCCATAGTGGCAATGGCTTTAGCTATGCTTACTCTGAAGGTTTTTTAAGGAAGTATTTTATTTTTGGACTGCATGAAAATTATACGTCTGACCATATTTTTAAAACCTTGGACAGATTTAAAGCACTTCAATACAATACTTTTGAATCCTTAATCATCAGAAAGGATAAAAAATTCAAAGCAGAATTAGAACGCGCTGCCAAACATGTGGCAGATAAGCCTTTTGGTATTGAGGTAGATTGTGATGCCATTACGTTAATTCCAAGCAGCGCTATGACCCCCAGCGGTTTTAGCGTTAAAAAGGCCAGATCTTTTGTAAGTTATTTTGGAAAACAGAGCAATGCGGTCTATCTGCATATTTGTGAAGCAGCTCCAACTCCAGAAACTGAGACTATTGTAGGAAAACTGATTACCTATTTGATTACCGATTTTATGAGAGCTAATCAATCAAATGATAATGGAAAATAGACAATACAAAATCGATTTATGGTTATTTATAGGAAGCATCACTGTGTTGCTTTATGTTTTAATAATGAATCTCATGTTTGTAAAAAACTGGAGCAATGATTCCTTTAGAGCACTTATGGAGTGGATCACAATTCCTATTTTTATCATGGGCGCTGTTATTCCCTTGATGGTCATTTTTAGATTTATTTCAAAAAAAACAGAAAGTAGAAGCTTAGCCATCTTAAGCTTGCTTTTCGGATTATTAACAGCCGTTTTAATTGGCTATACAACCTTAGTTTAATGATTGAAATTATTCCTTTTGAGAAAAAGTACGCCAATGATTTTTACACACTCAATGTCGAATGGTTAAAGACTTTCTTTTATGTCGAACCTTTTGACGAAGAAGTATTGAACAAACCCGAACATTATATCATTGATAAGGGCGGTCATATTTTTTATGCCAAACTCGATGGCGAAATTGTTGGAACAGTAGCCTTAATGCCCACTACAGATTCTAATGTTTACGAACTTTCCAAAATGGCTGTTTCCCCAAAACATAGAGGATTTAAAATAGGACAGCAACTGATCCAGTATTGCATTGATTTTGCGAAATCGAATCATTATAAGTCCCTTCTCCTCTACTCGAATACAAAATTGGAAAATGCCATCTATATTTATAGAAAATATGGCTTTGTTGAAATTCCCATGGAGGAAAACTCACCCTACAAACGGAGTGATATTAAGATGGTTCTTGAATTCGAAAGCTGATTAAGAATAATCTAACTAGGATCAATTAAACAACAATTGAATAAGGTGTCATAAGTTTTTAAAACAGACTGAAAGGCTATTGCATTCGTGATATTTATGGCAAAATAAATTTCAGTTAGGCTTCTAAGTGTACAAGTAAATTCGTGAAAATTCGTGAAATTCGTGAAATTCGTGTCAAAATTTTTAGATACTAAAGACGAGATTTACTAAACTGCATGTGCCCGACATACATTATTGTGGGAAGTTTTTAAAACAGACTGAAATTCTGTTCCGTTCGTGAAATTTATGGCAAAAACGTTCTGTTAGGATTCTTAGTTTACGAGTAAGTTCGTGAAAATTCGTGAAATTCGTGTCAAAATTTTTAGATGCTAAAACGAGATGTACCAAAGCATATAAAAGCCCTCCTAAGTTCAGGCGCGATTTTAGCTTAATTTGATACTAACAAAAAACTCCAGTCGCTAAACTGGAGTTTTTAATTTATAGAATACATCTTTGTTTAAACATTTAGGCTACCACGCTCAATTTCTCTTCAACTTCAACTTGGTTAGTGAGCGCAGTCGAACTATCAGTTTCCACTTCAAATTGATTTGAGGTGTTTTTATTTCCATCTGCTTTTAAGGCATTATCCCCTGCAAAAAATGTTTTATGGTCATCGCCAAGGTTGGATCCTGCCATTCGTTGATGCTTTACGCAAGCAACGCCTTTTCGAATTTCTTGGCGCTGAACACCTCTTACATAAGCCAACATGCCTTCCTCCCCAAAATAACCTTCCGTTAAATCATTCATATGCAGCGCGGTGGTATGATAGGTTGGTAATGTAATCAAATGATGGAAAATACCCGCTTCTCTTGCACTATCTCTTTGGAAGGTTTTTATTTTCTGATCGGCACGATAACACAATTCTGAAGCATCATATTCGGCATTCATTAAATTATTTCTATCATAAGCGGTCATGTTTTCACCTTCCGAAAGCATTTCATCATAAGCTTGATTACGGAAATTTAAGGTCCAGTTAAAAGAAGGCGAATTGTTATAAACCAATTTTGCATTTGGAACCGCTTTCTTAATTCTGTTAACCATATGGGCAATTTGCTTCACATTTGGTGTTGGCGTTTCAATCCATAGTAAATCTGCACCATTTTGAAGACTGGTCACACAGTCTAACACCACACGATCAATATTAGAACACTCTTTAAATTGATACAAACCATTTGGCAAACGTACAGGACGCACTAATTTACCATCTCGTTTTAGGAGCACATCGTCTTCTTTGGCATCTTTAATGTCAATTTCTTCAGCTTCAACAAAAGCTAAATATTGTGAAGCCAAATCTCCAGGTTCATTGCTCACTGGCAACTTTTGAGTCAGACTGGCACCTTCTGAATCTGTGCGGGCTACAATAATTCCGTCGTCAACGCCTAATTCCAGAAAGGCATATCGGATGGCATTTAGTTTGGCGATAAAATCTTCGTGCGGCACCGTCACTTTTCCATCTTGATGTCCACATTGTTTCGCATCAGAAACTTGATTTTCAATTTGAATCGCACAAGCGCCAGCTTCAATCATTTTCTTGGTCAATAAATAAGTCGCTTCTTCATTCCCAAAACCTGCGTCGATATCTGCAATAATTGGAACGATGTGGGTTTCAAAATTATCGATTTGATCTTGGACGTCTTCGCCATTTTCAAGTCTTCTGAATAAATCATTGAGCTCAATAGCGTCGGCTTGCCGTAAAAAATCATAAATTTCTTTTATTAAATCAGGAACAACTGTTTTCTCATGCATCGATTGATCTGGCAATGGTCCAAATTCTGACCGTAACGCCGCAACCATCCATCCTGATAGATACAAGTATTTTTTATTGGTTGTTTTGTGATGCTTTTTAACTGCAATCATATTTTGTTGTGCTACAAAACCATGCCAGCACCCTAAAGACTGCGTGTAACTTGAAGCATCAGCATCATATTCAGCCATATCTTTTCTCATAATGGCTGCTGTATATTTAGCGATATCCAATCCTGTTTTAAAACGGTTTTGAGTAACCATCCGCGCTGCGCTTTCAGGGTTTATGGCATGCCAAGTGTTGCCATACTTTGCTTTAAGGTTTCTTACAGTCTCTACCGCAGAACTGTAATTACTTTGTGCTAAATTTTTCATAGTTTTGTGTTTGTTTATTAAAGTTTTTCTAGATTTTGGTAATTACGTCTCGTACACTATTTCCGTAGTTGCGAGACATTTTTTTTATAGGTATTGATAGGCTGGCAACGTCAAAAACTCTTCGAATTCCTTGTTGGTTACCAAAGTGTTGAACAACTCTATCGCTAATTTGAATTTTGTATTTTTCATGTCTACTTTTCCAAATTCCTTGATCAGTTTTTCAACTTCATCATCAAAAACAGTATCGTAAAGCGCTCTTGTGAATTTTCGTCCATCTTCCAAAACGACTTCATTCTTCAGCCATTGCCAAACTTGAGTTCTTGAAATTTCTGCGGTCGCCGCATCTTCCATCAAATTGTATAAGGCTACGGCACCGTGACCTCTTAACCAGGCCTCAGTATATAAAATGCCGACGTTGATGTTTTTCCGCACGCCTTCTTCGGTTACTGTACCTAAAGGCAGCTCAACTAAATTTTCTTTTGTAATCACGACATCATCTCTGGTCACGTGAAACTGATTGGCCGTTGGCATGCGTTTGTCAAATTCGCTCATCGCCACCGCTACCAAATCAGGATGTGCTACCCAAGTGCCATCGTGACCATTTTTGACTTCGCGCTCCTTATCTAAGCGGACCTTTTCCAAGGCCGCATTGTTGGCTTCTGGATTGTTCTTGATCGGAATTTGAGCCGCCATCCCACCAATGGCATGGATCCTTCGTTTATGGCAACGCTGAATGACCAATTTTGAATAAGCCGCCATAAATGGGGTGGTCATCGTTACTTGATCACGATTTGGGACCACAAAATTGTCATGATTTCTGAATTTTTTGATATATGAGAAAATATAATCCCAACGACCGCAGTTTAGTCCGACAATATGATCTTTAAGCTCATAGATAATTTCGTCCAACTGAAAACTTGCCGTAATGGTTTCTATCAAAACTGTGGCTTTAAAAGTCCCGATTGGCACTTCCATATAATTTTCTGCGAAATCGAAAACTTGATTCCACCAGCGTGCTTCCAAATAGTGCTCCAATTTTGGTAAATAGAAATACGGTGCCGAATGGTTTTCTAACAAAGTTTTGGTATTATGAAAAACATACAATCCAAAATCCACTAAACTACCAGACATCTCTTCTTTGTTGATCTGCATATGGCGCTCATTGAGATGTAAACCTCTTGGACGCACCATTAAGACCGCCGTTTCGTCATTAAGCTTATAGGATTTCCTCCTTTGAGCATCGTAGAGAGAAATGGTTTTGTTGTTGGCATCAATAAGATTCTGTTGCCCTTCAATCGCATTGGCCCAAGTTGGTGCATTACTGTCTTCCAAATCGGCCATAAAAGTTTTAGCTCCAGAATTCAGGGCATTGATGACCATTTTTCGGTCAACAGGCCCGGTAATCTCCACACGTCTATCTAATAAGTCCTTCGGAATTGCGCCAGCCACCCAATTCCCTTCTCTGATGTTTTTAGTTTCAGCAGGGAATTCCGGGAACGCGCCTTTATCAAATAGCTTTTGTTGTTTTTCTCTAGCTGTTAGTAATTCAAGACGCTCTTGATTAAATTTTTCGTGTAAAACTGATAAAAATTCGAGGGCTTCATCGGTTAATATTTCAGGATAGTAGTTTTCTACAACCCCTGAGAATTGAGTTTTTGGTACGCTTAAAATGTTGTTTTTCATGATGTTGATGTTTTGATACAACAATGATATAAAAATCTTTTTTAAAAAACAAGCGAACGTTCGCTAAATAATTCAATTCGCTAAAAATTGATATTCGCGAAAAACAATTATATTTGTCAGCATGGAAGAAGAATATATCAAACTTATTTTTGGACTTAAATTAAAGCAGCTCAGGACAGAGAGAAGTCTTTCGCTTTTTGGTCTATCTAAATTATCAGGATTATCAAAGTCGTATTTAAACGAAATTGAAAAGGGAAAAAAATATCCAAAACCCGATAAAATAGCCATTCTTTCTGAAAAACTGGAAGTGCCTTACGACCAGATGGTCTCTTTGAAATTGGACAAAAACCTTTCGCCCATTGGCGATATCTTAAAATCTAAAATTCTAAAAGAAATTCCTTTGGAACTTTTCGGGATTCAAGAAAGCACGCTCATTGATATCGTTTCGAATGCGCCGGCAAAGGTCAATGCCTTTATAAGTACCATTATCGAAATTGCACAGAACTATAATTTCAGTAGAGAAAGCTTTTATTTGGCCTCCTTACGATCCTTTCAAGAAGCCAATCATAATTATTTTGAAGACATTGAACAAGCGGTGATAAAGTTTGCAAAATCCTATCAAATCGATTTGGAAAAACCGATCAGTTCTGACGAATTGAAGGAAATCCTTATTGAGGAATATGGCTATGTATTTAATGAGACTGAATTGGACAAACATCAGACATTGGATATGCTTCGTTCCGTGTTTGTACCAAAAACGAAGACCCTTTTACTAGCCAGTCAAATGGACGATGCTCAGCGTACTTTTATTTATGCTAAAGAAATTGCTTATAATTATTTAGAATATAAAGAGCGCCTCTATACCTTTTCATGGATTAAATTTGAAAATTTCGATCAGGTTTTGAATAATTTTTACGCCTCGTATTTTGCCGGTGCACTCATTTTGCCAAAAAAGACTATTTCAGAACAATTAACCACGCTATTTGAAAAAGAGATTTTTGATAAGCATTTGTTGTTAGAAATCATCGCAGCTTTCAACGCCTCTCCAGAATCATTTTATCAACGCCTGACCAACGTACTGCCCAAAGAATTTAATATTCAGGATTTATTTTTCTTACGGTTTACGCATCGTGCAGGAAGTGAACGCTTTCATCTTAAAAAAGAATTACACTTATCGCAGCAGCATTCGCCACATGGTAATGAAACCAATGAACATTATTGCCGACGTTGGATTTCTTTAAAAGTTTTAAAAACCATCAGTAAGACCAAAGAAGATCATGTTTTTGACTTGCAAATTTCGAATTATCCTGATGACGATATGAAATACCTGGTTTTATCCTCGGCAACAAAAGATCCATTTAAAGAGAATCAATACCGAAGCATTAGCATCGGACTCTTGATTAATAAACAACTACAACGTAGAGTTTCTTTCCTCAAAGATCCTAAAATAAAAACCCAGGATGTTGGCGTAACCTGCGAACGATGTGCCATTGCTGATTGTCAAGTACGGCAATCGCCACCAATACTATTGGAACGAAAAGACAAAAACGACCAGATTGAGATGGTAGTTGCGGATTTACAGAAGCGATTTGGATAATAACACTATGTTTTTGTCATGTCGAACGCAGGGAGACATCTCATAAAGAGTATGGGATTCCTCCTTCGTCGGAATGACAAAAATAAAACACCGGAATGACAAAAACGAGAATGTTGGAATGACGAAAACAGAATGCCTTAAGGATAAATCAATCTCAATTCTCAACCGATTTTAAAGAATCAATCTGACGTTGTAATTTTTTTATTTGATCTGTATTCGCATTCACTTTGGGAATGGACTGAATTGAATCCATTTCTTTTTGCATCATATCCAAGTCAGATGGCGTTTTGACTTCATCATAATAATAACCAATGCCTTCACTGGCTCTCCACGCTTCGTTCAATTGATCATAGACGGTTTTATCCCATTGACTTGGATGTTTGACATCAATCCAGATGACATCACGATATTCACTATCAATCAGTGCTAAATCTGGTGTGGCCGATCCATCAAACTTTTTTGAATATTCTTTTACTGCTGAAACGGTGCCTAAGAAAAACATCCGTCTTCTACCCGCGATATCTTTAATATATGGTCTAAATTCAACAGGTTTATTTACCGACCAATCCACCTCCTTACGGGATTCGATGATTTTTAAAGGCATTGCGGAAACTCCGGCGTAACCTTGTTTCCTGGCCGCATGATCATAATAATATAATTTATCGGTGCCATCAGCAGGCACAAATACGCTATAGGCCAAACTTGTGCGCTCATCGCCAATGGGCTCCAATCCGAACCAATGGTACAAACCATTATAAGCTTTAGCATCGACGCCCTCAAAATTGAAATCGGTTACAAAAGGCTGTTCATTTTGATCGTCTGGCATATCGGGAATTTTTACGGCCGTTTGCATTTTCCATGGCAATGGATCCGTAAATCCGCCTAAAAACTTTAAAGATTCCGCTTGTAAGCGTGACACTTTTTCTGAGAGCGTATTCTGCTTGGTCAAAAACGGATGATTTTTCATTTCCTCTGGACTGATATATGTGCCTTTCCCGATCAAGATACGTTCCACATAATCATTGAAGTCGTGTTTCCCACTATCAATGACCATCACACCTCCAAAAGTTGGATATGGAAAAAAGAAGCCCTTCCATTTGATCAAACTCACCACTTCTACCCATTTTCCTGAATCGTTTTTCATGTAAAACGTATCTCCAGGCTCCATGGTAAACAACTGAAAAATATTGAAACGTTGTACCACGGCATGATAAGTATTTCTACTAAACTTTAAAGATTCGCCAATAGAAAAGGTCACAGGAATGCGATTTTCACTGGAAAACCTTGGAAATGGCGAGGTACTGGAAACTGAAAAGATCTCTTCAGTATTCTCACTGATTTGCTGCATGGTATATTTTTCAGACGGCTGGATAGCCATCGTCCATCTGTTCTCGCCATCGACTCTTACCAAATGCGGCAACGACACGTCCTTCGTTTCTCCAACCGATTCGTTGGCCATAGAGAAAATATTGCGCAATGGTTGGATGCGTTCGTTTTGTGTAAGCGGCAATTCGTTGATTTGAACTTTATTCAAATGATTGAAAACATTGTAGGTTTTCATATAATCATACATCTTAAAGTGCCAACCAATGTAGTAAAGCGATCCAAAAAACAACACTAAAAGTGCCAAAATACCAATGCGCCGTCCAACGCCGACCGAGTTTCGAAAACTTCGCAACCCGAAAAACAATACCAAACCTATCACCAGAATTACAAAAATGAATTTCCTGATCCATAATAAAAAGGGTTGATAATCATCACGAAGGAAAAACAATAATGCTATTAAAACCACTACTCCAATGATGGTTATGGTTTTTTGTCTACTTCCTCTATTCCAATATTTTTTTAGCATGGCCTTTTCTGTTGTGTGTTGTTTGTCGTAAAGTTGATATAATCAGAAATTCAAAAATCGTTAATCTTCAATCGTTATTCACTACTCAAAAATCACATCAATCCTTTATCCTTCAAGCGTTCTCGCGCACTTTTTTGATTCGGATCTTTGAGAACTTCCTTTTCTGCTTCTTCTACAACTTTTGGTTGTCGTGTTGAAATATCCTTAATAAAATCACGACCTTGATCAATGGCACCATCCAATTTTCGCTCTATAGAATCACTTTGCGCGTCAATTATTTTTTCAGACTTTAAAATAAATCCGCCAATATAAGTTCCCAAAAGCGTACCGACAATACTCGAAGCAAATACTGAAATCGTAGCAACATCAATTGGAATCAGGAATCTCGCAATCAAAATTCCAACCAGAAATATCATTCCAACAAATACCAACCGCAGCAAGAATTTTTGTTGATATAGAAAACCTGTAGGATCATTAGGCGACATCTGAAGCTTTTTGGAATACATCATTTTATTAAAAAAACGATACAGTCCGTTGCCGTTTGACTCTCTCCAATACAGAAGAATTCCGAATAAAATTGAGCCGATAAAAACGATAATTTCTAGTGTCATGTGTAAAAGCTGGAAGTTTGAAGCTCGAAGCCCGAAGCTTTGAACTTGCAGATGATTAATTCTATTTCTAATGCAATCATAAGTTATCATATTTATGTTTGAAGTTGGGAGCATGAAGCGCGAAGTTTAACAATTATTGTGGTAAAAAAAGTATTACTTCGCGCATCCAAATTCGTGCTTCATGCTTTTTTAATTCTGTTCCTAAATGCAATGGTCATATTCATTAAATCAAAACATGCTTTATAGAATTTAAGAAAATCGTCTTCATTCAAACAATTTCTTCTTTTCGCTTTATGCAAACACGTCACTACTTCGGGCAGTTGATCTTATTGCATAACCTAAGAATTTTCTATATTCAGCATCTGATTGCAAAATTGAACCTTCTGAAATATTCAATGCTATAGAATCTGACGCTCTTCTAACTTGGGAAGAAAGATTATATAGCTCTTCTTTTGGAAACTTATATGCTAAAGCATTCATCTCCTCTCCCAAGTCCATCGCTTTCTGCCAAATTATTAAATTTTCAAATTTAAATTTCATGATAAAAAAAGTTGGAAGCTGGAAGCGTGGAGCACGAAGCTTGACTATTGCTATTTAATAAAATTATTTCTATTTGAATCATAAACTTATATTTAGGTTTGAAGCAAGAAACTGAAAGCAAAACACTTTAGTTTAACTTCAGTTTATATTCCAAAACTTCAAAAAATGACATTTCTTATACGTTTTATCGATGAAATATTAAAAACTCAACCGAGTCATTACGTACATCATTTCTTATTTTATTGCTAAAGTTTTATGTTGCAAAATATTCCTCGCGTTTTTGCGAAAGAATCAAACCTTCAAATTACAACTCTCTAATATCTAAATTATAAAGATATAAAACTTCATGCTTCGTGCTTCAATCTTCCAACTCTATTCTTCATGCTTCTAGCTCTTAGCTATATATTGTTACGGATGGTTTCAATCACCCAATCTTTCAACGATTCATCCCAATCCTTATAATTTTTATAAAACTGCTCTTTATCATACCAATACAAGAATAAAACATCCAAAGGCGAAATATTAACCAATAATTTCCAAATCAAATCCTGATGCTTCGGACTCAATGATGAATGCGGTTGTTGCAAGGCTTCAAAAAGTTTGACATCTACAATATCTGCCAATTTATATTGGTTGCTGACTTCCATTTTTTCGAGATAAAGCTCAACACTCATGACTTTCTTACGGTCTTCAATCGTCATTTTGTTCAAATAGCCTTTGAACAGCACTTTGTCATCCAAAATATCTTTTATTGGGTTTTGGGTGTCCTTTAAAATCTGAGAAAACATGAATTTTTTGATACGTTCATAGCGTGGTGTCTTTACCACTTCTTCTAAATCATATTCGATAATTAAATGGTCTTGTAATTTATCGAGCAATTCTGGTTGCGAAATGTGATAAATAAAAACCTCATGAGACGTATCTTTTATGGCTTCCTTATGCCATTTCTCATCTTCGAACACCATAATTGGCGCTATGAAATCTCGTAATAGATACACACCTCCAAATGCGCTGGTGTAAAACGAATCCGTTGAGAAATAAAGCTCATTGAGCTCTAAATTTCGGTGTCTTAAATCGCCATAGGTTTTTGCCGAGTCCAACAACTGTTGCTGCAGGTGTTCATCAATAAAATTATTGCCCTGTTTAAAGCTATCAATCAGTTGAAACTGCTTTTTTTGCTCCTTATCAAGATTGTTGATCAGTTTAAAACTTATGGAAATATCCTTGTATTTTAAAATATCTAAAGGCTCATAAAAGGCATCGATATATTGGTCAAAATCAATGCAAATCGCACAGTCTCTCGTAATATCATTGATTTTTTCTTCATAGGTTTTAAAGATGTGCTGCATCATATCCCTATCAAAAGTATGAAAAGGCACATACACAGGTTTTCCCTTTTGCAATGGCGTTATGATGATACCGTTTGGATTGGCCTCTCCATTATTTAGATAATGAATTTCCTTTTTTTCTTCAGCAATTTCAGGACTCCAACCAATTCCGTCAATAGAAAAACCCGAGAGTTTTGTTTCAGCAATTCCCAAAGTTTTCAGGCACTGATTGTAACGCTCAACAAGCTTCCCACTAATTGGGATGAGTTCATCTCTAAATAAATGTGCTGCTTTTAGCTTTTCCATTAACTGGTTTCTAGTTTCTAAAATAAACTTTATTCTTTATTCTTTATTCTTTATTCTTTATTCTTTATTCTTTATTCTTTATTCTTTATTCTTTATTCTTTATTAAATCATTCATTTGTGCATACTGTAACAACATGATTGTTTTAGCATCTCGAATGTCTCCTGATTCCATCATTTTGAGAGCTTTTAAAAACGGCATTTCCAAAACTTCAATCTCTTCATGTTCTCCCGCAACACCGCCACCTTCATTAATCTTCATAGCATCTGTATAAGGCGCAATAAATAAATACATTTTTTCTGTTAATGCTCCAGGAGACATATAAGCTTCCAGAACCTTTTTAACTTCTTTTATTTTATACCCCACTTCTTCTTCCACTTCTCGAATGATGGTCGATTCTGGGGATTGATTTTTATCAATGGCTCCAGCGCAGACTTCAAGTGACATGGCTTCATCAGGATTAGTTTCGTAAATGGGCATCCGGAATTGTTTCGTCAAAATAACAGTCCTCTTTTCAATATTATATAACAAAACGCCTGTGCCATTTCCGCGATCATAACTTTCTCTTGAAACGCGTTTCCATGTACCGTCTTTGAATTTATAATCATAATCAATCTGAAGCAAAGTTGCCCAAGCTTTAGAAAGGGTTTTATGGACGATATTTTTTATGTTTTCTGACATTCTTTGTTGTTTGTGTGGTGTTAATCGGTTTAATGAACTCATTCATATTAGACAATAATTCGTTTAATTTTCATAGAACACTGATGATGCTGATTCTGCTGATTTCCACTGATTTATTAGCCTTTATTTCAGTTCGTCTCTCATGTTTATTGATGAACTTCTATTGTCTATTTTCTATACTCTATTTTCTTCCCTCTTTTCTCTATTTCTCAAACTTCTTTCGTGCTTCCAATTCTATATTGAGCTGATTGACTCTTGAATCGAC
This sequence comes from Gelidibacter sp., assembly GCF_039916245.1. Lineage (GTDB taxonomy): Bacteria > Bacteroidota > Bacteroidia > Flavobacteriales > Flavobacteriaceae > Gelidibacter. The sequence goes on along the minus strand of NZ_JBDSLS010000108.1, from coordinate 4,538 downwards.
TTGACGTTTAAAATCGGTGTCGGCTATAGTGGCCACATTATCAAGATAACGCACCACTTCCTGACGTCTTATTTCTGAAAAATTAAGACCTTTCATATTAGCGCGCATCAATTCCTGTAGCATGTTGAATTTGGTATCATACGTCTGTTTAAAATAAAATTCCGGATTATCGAACCAAGCCGTTTCCAAATCAAAATCAGTTAAACGCAATGAAATGGCCGATTGGATATTCCTGACATCACGCGATGAAAAGAATGGAAAAACCTGTTGGATTTCCTTATATAAATTGGCGTAAAACTGATGTTCATTCGTTTGAAACTGCTTTTCAACACGATCATAAACGGCATGGACTCGTTCTTCTGAAGGCTTATCCACAGATTTCAAGATTTCTCCCATACTTTTTGCCAAACCTTGATCTTGAAGATATTTATATTGATCAGGATTTTTCATATTTATAAAATCTGGCATGGTGTCCTGTAACTTGCGCCACCATAAATGATCCTGATCCAAAAAGTCGTTTTCCGTTCGCGCACCATCAATTTTGAATCGTCCTTGCACACGCGAAATCACGGCTTTATCCAGCATTTCTGGTAAATTGGTAAATAGTCCGATGGCGCTGTTGCCATAATTTACTGCGTACGCGCCTTCCGTATATCTCAAAAACACTCCAATGACTTCTTTAACACCGGCAGAAACCCCTTGAGCGGTTCGCTCCTGTAAATTGTTTTCGGCATCATCAATCGGCGCAAAAATCAATTTTGTGGGATCTTGCATGGGTTTCATCCACTCCACCATTTTCTCTGCCGAACCACCTTGAAAAGTGGAGATCAAGGTATCTGGCATCGGATGAAATAAAAACGGGATTTCTAAATGGTCACAATACTCTTTTAATCGCGTCGCAATAGCGGCAATGAGCATACTTTTTCCTGTTCCAGGGATGCCGTAGCCCATAAAGACTGGCATAAATCCGCCCAATTCCTGAAACGGATTTTTTTTTGCCGTAAAATCATAACTCAACATTCGCTCCGTTAAACGCCGGGCAAAATGTTTGGCGTCTTTATTACCGACAATTTGCTCAAACTTTATTTTGTTGAACTCTATACTTTTGGCAGCACCGGCGAAAGCGTTATTCCATCCAGAAATCGCGAAATCTGAATGCTCCAGTTTATAAGTGCGATCCAAAATAGTTTCTTGATATTCTAAAGTAGATTTTCGCATTTGGATTTCGTCAATCAGCGCTTCAAAAAACACCACTGTAAAATCAGCCACGTCCTTATCGCTTTTGATAATATCTGGATGTCCCAAATACTTATCATAATAAAATAAAGTACAGGCCACACCTTTTAATGGCGTTAATAACGACACCTCAGGAATTCCAGCAAATTTCTGTTTCATGACGCTCAAATCATCCGACGCATACGATTTAAGGTTATGTAAAATATTATAGGCCGCGGCAAACAACATGAACGCTGTAGCGGTGTGCATTTTGCTTTCATATTCTCTTTTGCCCAAGCTGTCCAAAGAAGCTTTACGCTCATTTAAACTGGATAATCCTGAGGCATGATAATAACTGTCCTTGATCCAAATCCCCAAAGTCAGACCTTCCTGAACGGCATATAAGGTTTGATTGAGTAACACAGGAATGGCAATAGAATCTGGCAACAGACGTTTTTTAAGCTCCAAAATCGTTTTAGATACCGAAGTCGTTTCCGGATTATTTGAGCCGTTATTGGCTCTAGAAAGATAAAGCAGAATTGAATCGTCCTTAGCATTTTTGTCTTTGCTTTTGGCACGTTGCCCTTGCTCCCATTGGATGCTTTTGAGATACGATGCTGCTTCATCACGAAGCATATCGAGTTCGTTTTGTTTTATGGGGAATGTGGAGTTTTGTTGCATATTTTTTAAGTCTTCAGTTGGCAGTCCTCAGCGGGCAGTCCTCAGCTGGCAGTCTGCAGTCCGTAGTCTATAGTGTTCTATCTTTTGAATTGCCATTATTATTTTAATCCGAATTTATCGGGATTGTTGATCATATAATTTAAGAGTCTTCCAATTTCTTCACTCTTTAGTTGTAATTCTATTCTCTTAGGTTCAGCTATATAATCTCAAGCCAAAGCAAAATCTAACCACAATTGAGTTTCAGAATTTTCACTATCAGCATCAGATAATTTACTTTTGAAATGCTTTTCATATTGTCGTTTTCTATAAGCTTCTGCAATTGCTGAGCAAACAGCTCGGCTTGATCTTACCATTTGAGACGTCAATACAAATTGTTCGGATTTCGGAAAACCCTTTGTCACGTGGAAAATATCCATGGCTAAATCAAATCCTCTCTGATATGCTAATAATTTTTTGAAACCCATGTTTTTAGTCTTCAGTTGGCAGTCTTCAGTCTTACTTTTAGATTGCCGTTAATATTTTAATCCAAAATTTTTCACCATATAACTTAAGAGTTCACTATCATCTTTATAATCCATTTTTCAGCCCTCAGTTTTGATATTAATGACTAAAACAATTTCAAATCGAAATATCTGCCGACTGAAGACTGAAGACTGCTGACTGCCGACTTCTACTCTTTACTTATCTTCAAATCCGCAATCTGAATCGGTGGTTTGGCCAACCCATTCATGATTTCAGGTGTTTTACTGTACAATAACTGAATAATGCGATGTGGCGCCAAGACATAACTTTTTTGGATGGGTCCGTTCCATTTTTGTAAGATCTGTTTGGAGAAATAGCCGCCTTCAGAAAATTCACTTCCAGAAGTCACTTCGTCAATACTTAAGGACAATGCATACGATTCCAATGGCACCTCTTTATTGGCAATACTTTTTAAAATGGCATGGGTAATTTGATTTTCGTCCTTGGCATAAACATTATGAAAAGGTCCCAAATCAACCCTTTTGATATGTTTTGGTTTGATATCCTCTAATTTTCTATCAATGCCATACGCCATGACCTCTAAGGTCATGTCTCTATCGGCTGAGTTTTTTAGTACCTCGTAAATTTGTGTTTTGTTGTTTTCAATATTAGAACCTTCAAAATCGAAGTACATATAGCAGATAAATGGTCGGTTGCAGCCGACATCAAAAAAGCTCCAGCTAGTCATATATTCAGCACCTGAACCTTCTGGCGCTTTTATGATTTTTCCTTGAACAAAACGATTAAAAATAAATTTTTGTTCTACGGAAGTATAATAAACGATGGAAGCCGCTTGAAATAGTCTGCTTTTTTTAATGGGTTCTTTCTTTCGGAGCAAGGTATCCAAAAACTCTTCCTGCAATTCACTCACATCTTTGAGCTTGTCGATATAATTTTCCCTCAAGGACAAATCATTAAACAAATAGCGGAATTCCAAATAGTTGGGGAAGCCAGATTCCGTGAGATCAACTTTCATATTGTCTTCCTCATCATACATGTACTTGACACGCATGGCTTCAATGGAATACAAGAGCAAATCAGCATATTGCTTAAAAAAAATGATTTCTTGTGTGGTGCACAATTGTTCACGTTGTGCACTTACTATCAATTCTTTTAGAGCAAAATCGACCATTTTATGATAAAAGACATATTGCTCTTTAGAATCGAGATATGCAGAATCTAATGGTGTGACGATTTGATTGATGGACACTTTTTTTGAATTAAAAATTAATACTAAAAATCATGAATTAAGCACGACATTTGTTATTGCTAAAGCCCGCGTTAAGGATTGAGGCATTGTTGGAGCTCCTCGAAGAGAGCGACTGCCGAAAGCCTGACCACGCTTTTTTGCGTGGGAACGCCCTAAAAAAAACTAAAGACCTGACAGGTTTTGAAAATCTTTCAGGTCAATCATCATTCTAGTCAAGACAATAAATCGTCATTATTTGTTTTGGCCTTTGTTGCTGCTGCTGGCTGTTCAGCATCATCATTTCCAGAAGACGCATTGGCATCAGCCTTATAATAATCTTCGAAAATTTCTTTCATGTCAATGCCATAACGCTCTGCAAAATTCTTCTGGATATCGATATCCTTGGCACGAATTTCCTGTAAAGCCTCCGCATAACTGCTATAGACCCCTTGCATTACTTTTTCGTGAACTGGAATATTGTCCATCATTTCCTGACGTGCTTTGGCACTCGCGGTGTGCATCGAGGCCAAAGTGACGCCGATGTGCTCATCGGTTTTAACTCCTAAATGCTCTAAAATGGAAGCGAATTCCTGATCTGTTCGAGCTTTTAAGGCCACTACATAGCCGTCATAATATTTAAGACGTTCTTCGGTATCGCTCTTTAATTTTGCGCGGTGTGTTTGCAAATTGCTTCGTAAAGAGGTCAATACTTTAATGGTCAAGTTGTGTTTATGCACAAAACTATCTTTACTCGCGGCTAAAGTGGTGTAGGCGTTTTTAAGGCCTTCCAACTCTTCAATTTTCTGTTCTAAGGTGGTCACTTTTCCAACGGCTTGTGCATATTGGGACGACTGTTTATCGACGATCTCCTCTAACTCTTGACGTGCTTGCCTTAACAAGGCGTAATTGTCATCGAGTTTTGCTTCTACTT
>NZ_JBDSLS010000107.1:0-10718 GCF_039916245.1 Gelidibacter sp. | reverse complement strand
TTTATTCTGTCAGACGGGAATCGATTTCAAAACATCTGGCGTTTATGGAGCATGAAGGAAAGTGCTTATAAAATCATTTCGAGAGCCGATGGTATGGTTCGTTTTAATCCGAAGGATTTTTGCTGTTTTACCACGAATGCCACTAAAGGATATGTTGTCTTTGATAATAAAGTGATCCCTACAGTTTCTCAATCAACGGAGAAGTTCATTCAAACAACGGCTTTTTTAGAGCAGCGTTATATTTCTGAAGTATTTCAGTTCTTAAATGCGGATTCTAATCTGCAAAATCAGCAAAGCAATCAGAAGGCTGTTACGGCTTATGCCCTATGGATGAACCTGTCTCAAGAAACTCTTGCAATCATTAAAAATGACAATGGCGTCCCACATTTTTATAGCAACGGTCGCTTATTAGCAGCTCAATTATCGCTCACGCATCACGGTCATTTTGGAGCCTTGGCTATTGCCGTTTGAGAATTTCAAGAAAGACTTTTGAGTTTATTTCTAATGCAGTTCGATTCTCAAAATAAATAATATCATCCTCTGTATGCGCTTCAATCAAATAATAGTGGCCTTTAAAATAATTATGGTAGACTTCAACTCTTAAATCTGATTTCTCAACAATTTTAAGTTGATGTGCATAGATGATGTCATCATTGAGGAGATTAAACTCGCCAAAAAAGGATGCGGTTAAGGGCATTTCTGGGTTTTTATAAAGTTCCTGAGGCGATTTGTTGGAGATGACGATTGAATCGTGCAGAACAATCATTCTATCCGCAAATCCCAACACATCTTCACTGTCGTGCGTAGCCACAATACAGGCGATGTTTTTTTCTTTTAAATAATTAAATACGCTTCTGCGTAAGGATTGTTTCTGAAAGTTATCAATATGACTGAAGGGTTCGTCCAACAAGATGATTTCGGGCTTTTTTGCCAAAGCTCTTGCCAAGGCCACACGTTGTTTTTGTCCGCCACTTAAGGTCTTCACTTTCGTTTTTGCGAAATCGGTTAATTCAACCACTTCCAAAAGTTCTGCCACACGTTCTTTTTTTTCTTCTGGAAAGAAATTGGACAGGTGTTTGCCAATGTTTTCTTCAACCGTTATAAACGGCATTAAATCGAATTCCTGTGCGACATATTTCATAAAATCATAGCCTACCACAAGATTGTATTTTGGGCCTAAAATTTCGGTGTCTTCCCAAAAAATATAACCTTCGTTCAAATCATATTCGCCGTAAAGCAATTTTAAAAGCGTGGATTTTCCGGAGCCGCTTTCGCCAATAATAGAAACATGTTCGCCTCTATTTACCGAAAAGTTGATATTACTAAGGACAGGGGAACCTGTGTTTTTTGTATTATAAGAAAAGGTAAGGTTATCGACTTTTAGCATGGTAATTTTATAATAAAAACCTGTCACTTCCGATACTTCGGAACTGACAGGTCTGAAATCAATTCTGAATTATTTATCCTTTTATTTTTGCATTGGTTTTATTAGGAAGCACCTCATAGCCCATATTGTAAAGCGTAAAACCGAAAATATCAGCATACTCTTCAATGGTCTTGCTTACAGGAGTTCCGGCACCATGGCCAGCATCGGTTTCAATTCTGATCAACGTTGGATTGTCGCCAGTTTGTTTGCTCTGTAATTCGGCCGCAAATTTAAAACTATGCGCAGGAACCACGCGGTCATCATGATCGCCTGTGGTGATCATCGTTGCAGGATATGCCACACCTTCTTTAACGTTGTGGATAGGGGAATAGCCTTTTAAATATTCAAACATTTCTTTGTCATCTTCTGATGTTCCATAATCATAAGCCCAACCAGCTCCTGATGTAAAGGTGTGGTAACGTAACATATCCAATACGCCAACCGCTGGAAGTGCTACTTTCATTAAATCTGGGCGTTGGGTCATGGTTGCACCAACTAACAATCCGCCGTTTGATCCTCCACGAATCGCTAAATAATCTGACGACGTGTATTTGTTGTCAATTAAATATTCTGCGGCAGCGATAAAATCGTCAAACACATTTTGCTTTTCTTTTTTGGTACCGGCATCATGCCATTTTTTGCCATATTCTCCACCGCCACGGATATTAGGAACGGCATAAATACCGCCTTGTTCCATCCAGACCGCATTGGCAATGTTAAATCCAGGAGTCATAGAAATATTAAATCCGCCGTAACTGTATAAAATGGTTGGATTTTTACCATCAAGTTTGACGCCTTTTTTATAAGAAATGATCATTGGTATTTTAGTACCGTCTTTTGAAGTGTAGAATATTTGCTTGCTTTCAAAATTGTCGGCATTGAAATCGATAGCTGGTTTTTTATAAACTGCAGAAACACCACTTTCAGGATTCAAAGTATAGATAGTACCTGGAGTGATATAGTTAGAGAAGGAAAAATAGAGTGTTTTATCTTCTTTTTTACCACCAAAACCGCCAGCACTTCCAACCCCTGGAAGTTTGATTTCTCTATTCAACTTGCCGTCATAATCATACTGCAATACTTTAGAAACAGCATCCACCATATATCTGGCAAAAATATAACCACCACCAGTAGAAACGCTCAATACATTTTCTGTTTCAGGAATGAAATCCTTCCAGTTTTCTGGACTTGGATTTGAAGCATCAACAGTGACGATTTTTTGATTTGGCGCATTTTTATTGGTGATTAAATAAAGCGTGCTTCCTACGTTTTCAATGACGCTGGTATCGGTATCGGTATTATCTAAAATGGTAATCATTTTACCATTCGGCTGTGATAAATCTTGCATTAATAGCTTCGTGCCAGAGGTAGAGCTTCTTGGGTAGATGAATAGATATTTACCATCTTCAGTAACGCCACCACCAACATAACGGTGTTTTTGCTCAGCAGTGCCACCATAAATCAATTGGTCTTGTTTTTGTGACGTTCCTAATTTATGGTAGAAAAGCTTGTGTTGATCAGTTTTAGCTGAAAGCTCACTGCCTTTAGGTTTGTCATAGCTTGAGTAATAAAAGCCATCGTTGTCCTTCCATGAAATACCGCTGAATTTAACATCGACAAGTGTATCTTCAATTTGTTTTTTGGTGTCGACATCCAAAATAATGACTTTACGCCAATCGCTTCCGCCTTCAGAAATTTGATAAGCAGCAAGTTTTCCGTTTTTAGAGAAATTAAGACCCCCCAATGAAATGGTGCCGTCTTTACTAAACGTATTCGGATCTAAAAAGATCTCATCGTTATCTTCTCCAGTTTTCTTTCTGTATATAACCGATTGGTTTTGTAAACCATCATTTTTGTAATAATAAGTATAATCGCCCTCAACGAAAGGAGCGCCGATTTTTTCGTAGTTCCAAATTTCTGTCAATCGATCTTTCAATTCTTGACGGTATGGGATTTGTGCTAAATAATCGCCAGTAACTTGATTTTGAGCTTTTACCCATGCTCCGGTTTCTTCACTTCTGTCATCTTCAAGCCAGCGGTAGGGATCATTTACTTGTACTCCAAAATAAGTATCAACGGTATCCACCGTTTTGGTTTCAGGATAAGTCACAGCAATCGCATTGGATTTTTTAAGTTCGTTTTCATTTTTGCAAGCGGTAATTGTAGTAAGAACGACCATTGCAAGCGCTAATTTTTTCATAAAAGTAAACGTGTTAAATGTTGAGTTCCAAAAATAAACAAAAAAGCCCCTACAAACAGGTGTAAGAGCTTTTTTAATATAATGTTAAGACATCTATTTCTTAATAATAGTATTCTTTTTTCAAAACCATCTGATTAAACAAGATGTCTTTCAATTAAATATTCAGCAATTTGAATGGTGTTTGTAGCGGCACCTTTTCTTAGGTTGTCACTTACAATCCATAGATTTAATGAGTTAGCTTGTGAGCCGTCACGTCTGATACGTCCCACAAAAACATCGTCTTTTCCGTTGGCATATATAGGCATAGGATAAGTGTTGACATCCGTATTATCTTGAACCACAACGCCAGGAGTTTGGCTTAGTAATTTACGAACTTCAGTAACGTCAAAATCATTTTCAAATTCGATATTAACCGCTTCGCTGTGCCCGCCTTGCGTTGGTACTCTTACAGCGGTTGCCGTTACTGCGATGGATCGGTCTTCAAGAATTTTTTGAGTTTCCTGAACTAACTTCATCTCCTCTTTTGTGTAGCCGTTTTCTTCAAACACGTCACAATGTGGAATGACATTCTTATGTATTGGGTAGTGGTAAGCCATTTCTCCTGTAATGCCAGCCAACTCATTTTCCAGTTGTTTTACTGCCTTTACCCCAGTTCCTGTGATGGATTGGTAGGTAGAAACGACCACTCTTTTGATTTTATATTTTTTATGAAGCGGTGCCAAAACCATGACCATTTGAGTGGTTGAACAGTTTGGGTTAGCAATGATTTTATCGTCCTTAGTTAGCAGATGTGCATTGATTTCTGGAACGATCAATTTCTTTGAAGGATCCATGCGCCAAGCGGAGGAATTGTCAATAACCGTCGTGCCGGCTTCTGCAAATTTTGGAGCCCATTCTAATGAGGTGGTTCCGCCTGCAGAAAAGAAAGCGATATCTGGTTTTTTTAAAACTGCTTCAGCTAATCCTATGACCTTGTAGGTTTTATTCTTAAAGGTAATTTCCTTGCCAACCGATCTTTCTGAAGCTACCAGGATCAATTCCGTAAATGGAAAATTACGTTCTTCAAGGATATTTAACATTACTTCGCCCACCATTCCAGTGGCACCAACAACAGCTACTTTCATAATTAAAAATTTTTAAGTTGCTAAATTAACCATTAATTCAATGTATTTAAAAAACCTGATATAAAAAAAAGAGCCCGATTTTTTGAAAATCGGGCTTAAGTTAGAATATGGGAGTAGCGCGATTATTTTTTTAATGCATCCCTGATTTCTTTCAATAAATCGATTTCAGTAGGACCAGCAGGAGGTGCAGGAGCAACTACTTTTTTAGCTCTTACCTTAGCGTAGGCTTTAACAATCATAAATAATACGAAACCAACAATTATTAAATTGATGATGGAGTTGATCCATTTACCATAAGCAATTACTGCTGCTCCAGCTTCATTTGCAGCGGCTAAAGAGGCGTATTCTTTTCCATCTAAGGAGATGAACATGTTTGAAAAATCCATGCCTCCAGAGAAATAACCTACGATTGGCATCATAATGTCGGTGACAAAACCATTGACAACCAAGCCAACAGCTCCAGCCAAAAGAACCGCAACTGCCAAGTCAATGACGTTGCCGGTCATAATAAAATCTTTAAAGTCTTTCCACATAATAGGTATATTTGGTTAACTGTTTAGTAACGAAGGTAATAAAATTATATAAAAGTTAAATTATTCATAAGAAATTATTTTTTGATAACTCGTTTAACACGTTGGGAAATAGCTGTAATTAATTCATATGATATGGTGTTTGCACAACTCGCTAGGTTTTCAGCAGTATGCAAAGCGTCAAATACAATAACTTCGTCGCCTTCCTCGCAATTAATGTCTGTAACATTAACCATAATCATGTCCATGCAAACATTACCAATGATTGGTGCTTTTTTCTCATTAATAATGACGAATCCTTTTCCGTTCCCGTATTGTCTGCCAATACCATCGGCATGACCAATGGGAATAGTGGCCGTTCTCATTAATGATTTGCTTTTATAGGCACGATTGTAGCCAACCGTTTCGCCTTCTGGAATTTCATGTATTTGTGAAATAACCGATTTAAGCGAAGCAATAGGTCTGAAATGTTTGTTTTCTTTTTCAGAATTGCCAAAGCCATAAAGACCAATTCCACTGCGTACCATATCCAAATGAGCTTCCGGATAGTTTAAAATGCCAGAGGTATTACTTAAATGCAGCATCGGTTGAAAGCCGAAAATCGTTGTAAACTTTTCTGTGATAGTTTTAAACGACGCTATTTGTTGCAGTGTGAATTCCTTTTCTTTCAAATCTTCACTGGCCGCCAAATGTGAAAAAATCGATTTAACTTCAACAGCTTCCGACGTGTTTATCTTTGAATAGAGTCTTTCGATATCATCTTCAGAAAAACCCAATCTGTTGAGTCCTGTATTAAATTTGAGATGAATAGGATAGTGTTTTTGCTTTTTATCAGAAGCAACCTGTAAAAACTCATGGAGTACTTTCGCATTATAAATGCTTGGTTCCAAACAATGTTTTATAAGGTTTTCAAAACCGATAGGCAACGGATGCAATACTAAAATAGGTTTTGTGACTCCTGCATTTCTTAAGGCAACACCTTCATTAGTATACGCCACCGCAAAATAATCGACATCCAAGTTTTGCAGAAAAAGTGCGATTTCATCAGCGTCGTTGCCATAGGCAAATGCCTTGACAACAGCTAAAAATTTGGTGTTCTTATTTAATCTGGATTTGAGGTATTCAAAATTGTGTTTTAAGGCAGAAAGATCAATTTCGAGTACGGTTTCTTGCGCTTTAGGCATTGGGGTTTTTGGGTTTTGGGATAAGTTCTTGGGCGTCTTTGACCTTTATGTTTCTTGCTTTGTCATGTGCCATTGCTTTGTAAAATGCGCCACGACTTAAGGGTTCGTATTCTTCCACTTCTCCTAAAAGTACTATGGCATCGCTTTTAGCTTTTCTGTAGCTATACTGTGCTAAATTTCCGGTACGGGTACAAACAGCATGAACCTTAGTGACATATTCTGCAGTGGCCATTAAATTTGGCATGGGGCCAAAGGGATTGCCTTTAAAATCCATGTCTAATCCAGCAACGATAACTCTAACGCCCTTATTTGCTAAATCATTGCAAACCCGAACGATTTCATCATCAAAAAACTGAGCTTCATCAATGCCCACCACATCGCAACCATCAGCTAAAATAGGAATATTAGCCGCGGCAGGAACCGGTGTAGAACGGATTTCATTGGCATCATGAGATACCACGAAAGCATCGTCATACCGCACATCGACAGCAGGTTTAAAAATTTCAACTTTTTGTTTTGCAAACTGCGCACGCTTAAGACGCCTGATCAATTCTTCGGTTTTTCCCGAAAACATAGAGCCACAAATAACCTCAATCCACCCAAATTGTTCTTTAGGATTTACTGTATTTTCAAGAAACATTTTGTAATTTTAACACTTAACAAAGCTTACCTTTGTATTCTATAAAGGTGGCGCAAATTTATTAAAAATCAAAAGTATAAAATCGAATTAAAGTTAAAAGTTATGAAGAAGAAGTTGGAGTCTGAACTAATGAGCATTGCACATCGAATTCTAAAACTGAAGGGTAGAGAGAATGTGATTGAGCTTCATCGTGAGACCGGTCTTTTATATGAAAAACTAAGTGTTTTGAAATTTGCCCATGAAAATTTAGAACAAAATTCGCCGACTATTGGCGTTGATTCGTCATTTTTTGACATGTTGGATGTAGCTTTCAATAATGAAGTGAGTGATAATATTGAACGTGGCGATAGAATTTATGTCAACCTTGATGAAATAGAAGATGATGGCATCATGGAGCCCGTCATGGAGAAGATTAAGGATATTGTGGCGCAAATGCCACATGAAGCCCATGCAATTGATGCGCTTTTTGACGAGCCGCTTTCTCAATTTGAAGAAACCAAAAATAAGGAAACTAAAGTTGAAGAGTCCAGAATTGAAGAAGCTAAAGCTGAAGAGAATAAGGTTGAGGAGGTCAAAATAGTAGAGTCCAAAAATGATTTTGATTCCTTGACTGCCGATTTTAAAAACATGCCAGTTTTTGATCCGGTGCCGTCTTCAAAATCTCAGGATCCTCACAAAAAATCTCTGAACGACAAACTTAAACACGGTCTTAATATTGGATTGAATGATAAAATTGCTTTTATAAAGTATCTTTTTGATGGCGAACGCGAAGATTATGAACGCGTACTTTCTCAAATCAATACGTCAAGTTCTTTTGGTGAAGCTGAGAATTTAATTCAAAATATTGTGAAGCCAGACTATAATGGTTGGTTAGGAAAGGAAGATGTTGAAGCGCGTTTTATGACTATTATAGAAGGCAAGTTCGATTAATTAATGAGCAAATTATTCATCGTACCCACACCTATAGGAAATTTAAAGGATATGACTTTTCGGGCTGTTGAGGTTCTAAAAGAAGTTAATTTAATTTTGGCCGAAGACACGCGTACTTCTGGTAAACTCCTTAAGCATTATGGAATTGGAACGCCTGCGCAATCGCATCACATGCACAATGAGCATAGAACGGTGGAGCATTTGATTGAAAAGATCAAATCGGGTACTACAGTGGCATTAATTAGTGATGCAGGAACGCCTGCCATTTCTGATCCAGGATTTTTATTGACGCGTGCCTGTATTGAAAATAATATTGAAGTGGATTGTCTGCCAGGTGCAACTGCTTTTGTACCGGCGCTGGTCAATAGTGGATTGCCAAACGACAAATTTGTGTTTGAAGGTTTTTTGCCGGTTAAAAAAGGGAGACAAACCCGATTACTACTTCTGGCGGCAGAAACCCGAACAATTATCTTTTATGAAAGTCCACACAAACTTCTTAAAACCTTAGCTCATTTTTGCGAGTATTTTGGCGAAGATCGCTCAATTTCCGTATCGAGGGAATTGACGAAACTCTATGAAGAAACCGTTAGAGGAACTGCAAAAGAAGTCTTCGAACACTTCACTGCAAAACCTGCAAAAGGCGAAATTGTGATCGTTGTTGCTGGAAAGCATAAATCTTAGCGCATTTCAAACTTTAGATTTTTCATAACATTTTCTGCTTAAAACTTCAGTATCTTTTTGCTCAGATAAGAAGATTATGAAAAAAAAGCATTATAACGTTTTGATTATTGGAAGTGGCGTCGCAGGACAAACCGCTGCAGAAATTTGTAGAGCTCAAAACTTAAACGTTGCCATTACGGACAATAGGGAATTTGGTGGTACTTGCGCCAACAGAGGTTGTGATTCCAAACGCATCATGCTTCAGTTTTCAGAACTCCTCTATAAAAGCCAGAATTTAAAAGGGTTCGGAGTTGAGGAAAAGCCAAAGCTGAGCTGGAAAAAAGTTCAGAAGTTTAAACGATCGTTTTCTGATCCAATTCCACCAAATACTGAACAAAAGTTAACCGATTTAGGCATGTCACTTTACCATCATTCGCCTAAATTTATCAGTGACAATGAGGTCGAATTAGAAGGGAAGGTGATATCTGCTGATTATTTTGTGATCGCTACCGGAAATATTCCAAGGCCATTAGATGTTGAAGGCAAAGAATATTTAAAGGTAAGTGAGGACATTCTCAACTGGAAGAAAATTCCAAAATCCGTCACGTTTATTGGCTCAGGTTATATCGCTATGGAATTTGCCTGTATGTTGGCGACGTTAGGTTGTAAGGTCACAATTGTCGAAAAGGAAAATAATGCTCTTGCAGATTTTGATCCGTATTTGGTTGAAAAATTAATAGGGAAATTAAAAAGTTTAGGAATTAAATTTGTTTTTAATGCTGAGGTCGCTGCGCTTAAAAAACTAAAAAAGAATTTAAAAGTCTCCTATAATCAAGACGGCGAGTCCAAAACCCATAAATCCAAAAAAGTAATTAATGCGACGGGAAGAGTGCCATCAATTGCTGTGCTCGATTTGGATAAAGCTGGGATTGAAGCCGATGACAACGGTATTGTGGTTAATGATCATCTACAAAGCAAATCCAATCCAAAGGTTTATGCCTGTGGCGATGTTTCGAATAAATCCTTGCCATTGACGCCTTTATCTGGGTTACAGGGATATATTGTCGGGAACAATGTCGTCAAGGAGAACTCGAAAACTTTGGATGTGCCCTGTGTGCCTTCAACCGTTTTTACAACTCCAAATTTGTCATCCGTCGGTTATTTGGAGGAAGAAGCCAAGTCGCGATATAAAAACGTCAAGGTTTATCAAGGCGATTGCAGCGGTTGGTACAATGCGAAAAAGGAAAATGAGGATACTTATGCCTACACTATTTTAGTGAATGAGCGCACTGACGAAATTGTGGGCGCGCATCTGTTGAGTCCTGAAGCCAATGAGAGTATCAACGTTTTCGCCACGGCAATATATAATAAAATGACCGTTAAGGCATTTAAGCATATGATCATGACGTATCCTTCTTTTAGCATGGACTTAAAAAAGATGATGGAGAATGAAAATAGGAGACGATAAGTTATGAAGGATTTGCTCTCAAATATAAGAAACTGTAGTACGTGCAAAGCTCATTTGCCACTTGGACCAAGGCCGGTAGTGACTGCTCATGCCGATGCCAAGATTATGATTATTGGTCAAGCGCCCGGCACTAAAGTGCACGCTTCTGGAATTCCATGGGATGATGCCAGTGGCAAGCAATTGCGAAAATGGCTAGGTGTGACGGACGAACAATTTTATGACGAGAAACTTTTCGCGATTGTGCCGATGGGCTTCTGTTATCCCGGTAAAGGTAAAAGTGGCGATTTACCACCGCGTTCAGAATGCGCTCCACAATGGCATGAGCAGTTATGGGAATTTATGCCCAATGTTGAACTCGTTTTGTTGATTGGAATGTATGCTCAAAGTTATTACTTGAAGAAAGATGCGAAGAAAACCTTGACGGAAACTGTAGATAATTATCAAGAATACTTACCTAACTATTTTCCATTGCCGCATCCAAGTCCGAGAAATCGGTTTTGGTTGACTCGGAATCCATGGTTTGAGAAGGAGGTTGTGCCGGAGTTGAATCTAGCAA
>NZ_JBDSLS010000106.1:0-4935 GCF_039916245.1 Gelidibacter sp. | reverse complement strand
GATTGAAACTTTAAGAAAACTCAATCGCTATGTCTTTGATTTGGTGCCGGCATAAAAAACTTGAAAGTCCCATCGCTTCCGGATGAAAACCTCTCAGGTTTGAAGTACAATAACGAAGGCACTTTTTTCAAGTGCCTTCCTCTTATTCTATGAATTCATTAATTCTTCAATCTCCTCCATTTCAATAGGAAAATTCCCCATCAAGTTAAAAGGTTGGCCTGTCTTTAGATGATCAAATCGTCTTCCAATCGGATGTCGAAACCTTCTTCGGGAATATAAATACCAGGTTCGACAGTAAAAATCATATTGGCTTGCATGGGCTCGGTTAAAATTCCATAGTCATGCGTATCTAAGCCCAAGTTGTAACTTGTACCATGCATAAAGTACTTGTTGTATGCTGACCACTCTTTTTTCTCATTTTGAACATCGGCCTTATCCAATAATTTCAAACCTAACAATTGTGAGGTCATGATTTTTCTAACTTCTATATAGTAGTCTTCACAGATCATTCCTGGAATCAGCATTTTTGAAGCATTATATAAAACAAACTCATAGCATCTGAAGGAATTTGGATACTATAAAACTTATTTTTTAATTAAACTCATTCCAAATAAGTATAATTAAATCTATTTTTTGGGTTTCAAACGTTTGAGACGTATCTTTGCGGCACAATAAACTAACTTCAAAAGATGAGCGGAATTTTTAATTCTTCAGTTGGAAGAAAGTTTGCCATGGCACTTTCAGCATTCTTCCTAATGATTTTCCTAGTACAACATTTTGCAATTAACATCCTTTCAGTGTTTAGTGCAGACGTTTTCAACAACGTTTCCCATTTCATGGGAACGAATTGGGTGGTACAATATATTGCGCAACCCATTTTAATTTTCGGTGTGCTTTTTCACTTTGTGATGGGCTTCGTATTGGAAATAAAAAACAAAAAGGCAAGATCCATTGCTTATGCCAAGAATAACGGCAGTGCCAATTCTACTTGGATGAGCAGAAACATGATTTACACCGGTGGTGTTATTTTTCTTTTTCTTGGTCTTCATTTTTACGATTTTTGGTTTCCAGAAATCAATGTGAAATTCATTAATGGCGACATGTCTGGATTACTCCCAAGTGGCGATTACCGTTATTATGAGCACTTACATCATAAATTTGTAGACGGATGGCGTGTGGCGATTTACTGCCTTGCTTTTGTGTTCTTATCATTACACTTATTACATGGTTTCAGCTCCGCATTTCAGTCGGTAGGCGCCAATAATAAATATACAAGAGGATTAAAAGGATTTGGTAAAGCTTATGCAATATTGATCCCAGCAGGATTTATTTTCATCGCTCTCTACCTTCACTTCAACTAAAAAACATCTAATATGGCTTTAGATTCTAAAATACCAGAAGGTCCACTTGCAGATAAGTGGACTAATTATAAAAATCATATAAATCTGGTCAATCCAGCCAACAAACGTAACATTGATGTTATCGTGATTGGAACAGGATTGGCAGGAGGTTCTGCTGCGGCAACGTTGGCAGAATTGGGTTATAACGTAAAAGCGTTCTGTTTTCAGGATTCTCCACGTCGTGCGCACTCGATTGCTGCACAAGGAGGAATCAACGCTGCAAAAAACTATCAAGGTGATGGCGACTCCACCTACAGATTATTTTATGATACTGTAAAAGGTGGCGATTACCGCTCCCGTGAAGCTAACGTGTATCGTTTAGCAGAAGTATCAGGAAATATCATTGACCAATGTGTGGCACAAGGAGTTCCTTTTGCTCGTGAATATGGAGGTCTTTTGGACAACCGTTCTTTCGGAGGTGTATTGGTGTCCCGTACATTTTATGCCGCTGGACAAACAGGACAACAATTATTATTAGGCGCTTACTCTGCCATGAATCGCCAAATCGGTCGTGGAAAGATTGCCATGTACAACCGACACGAAATGTTGGATGTCGTTATTGTTGGAGGAAAAGCCAGAGGTATTATCGCAAGAGATTTAGTTACTGGAAAAATTGAACGTCATTCTGCTCATGCTGTCGTGATAGGTTCTGGAGGTTACGGTAACGTATTCTTCTTATCCACAAACGCCATGGGTAGTAACGTGACAGCCGCTTGGAAAGCTCATAAACGTGGTGCATTTTTCGCAAACCCATGTTATACACAAATACACCCAACCTGTATTCCAGTATCTGGAGAACATCAATCAAAATTGACTTTGATGTCTGAATCACTTCGTAATGACGGACGTATTTGGGTACCAAAAAACATGGCGGATGTTCAAGCTATTAGAGACGGGAAATTAAAACCAATAGATATTCCTCACGAAAATAGAGATTACTATTTGGAACGTCGTTATCCAGCTTTTGGAAACTTGGTGCCTCGTGATGTGGCCTCTCGTGCAGCAAAAGAACGTTGCGATGCAGGATATGGTGTGAACAAAACTGGTGAAGCCGTCTTCTTAGATTTCGCTTCAGCTATTGAGCGTTACGGAAAAGAGCGTGCTCATATCAGAGGTTTGGATGAGAACGATGCCAAATTAGTCAAAAAATCAGGTCAGGAGGTCATCAAAGAAAAGTATGGCAACCTGTTCCAGATGTACGAAAAAATCGTGGATCAAGACCCATATGAAACCCCAATGATGATCTATCCTGCGGTACATTATACCATGGGCGGACTTTGGGTAGATTACAACTTAATGACCACCGTTCCTGGATTATATTCTATTGGAGAAGCCAACTTCTCTGACCATGGTGCCAACCGTTTGGGAGCATCGGCATTGATGCAAGGTTTAGCGGATGGTTATTTTGTATTACCATATACTATTGGCGACTATTTAGCTCAAGATATTAGAACGGGCGCAATTCCAACAAATACGCCTGAATTCGACGAGGCAGAAAAGAACATCCAAGACAGTTTGGATCACTTGATCAATAATAAGGGTTCACATTCTGTTGACCATTTCCATAAAAAACTTGGAAAGATCATGTGGGACAAATGTGGAATGGCTCGTAACGCCGAAGGTTTAAAAGAAGCGATCGTTGAAATTGCAGCACTTCGTAAAGAATTTTGGAAAGAAGTGAGAGTTCCTGGAGTTCAACATGAATACAACGAAGAATTAGCGAAAGCAATGCGCGTTGCTGACTACTTAGAATTAGGTGAACTTTTCGCAAAAGATGCGCTTGAAAGAGAAGAATCCGCAGGAGGCCATTTTAGAGAAGAATACCAAACTGAAGAAGGTGAAGCCTTAAGACGTCCAGAATTCCAATATGTTGCGGCATGGGAATACAAGGGCGAACCAAAAGACGCTGTCCTTCATAAAGAAGAATTGGTGTACGAGAATATTGAAGTGAAAGAGAGAAGTTATAAATAAGAAGGAACGTTATGAAATTAACCTTAAAAATATGGCGTCAAAAAAACGCTGACACCAAAGGAAAAATAATCGATTATCCAATTGATGGTATTGAAGGCGATATGTCTTTCCTCGAAATGTTGGACATTTTAAACGAAGAGCTCATCAACAAAGGTGAAGAGCCAGTAGCATTTGACCATGACTGTCGTGAAGGCATTTGCGGTACCTGCTCACTTTTTATCAATGGCGAAGCACACGGACCTGATACGGGCATCACGACTTGTCAATTGCACATGCGTATGTTTAAAGATGGAGACACTATTTATATTGAACCATTTAGAGCCAATGCATTTCCTGTCATCAAAGACTTGGTAGTGGATAGAAGTTCCTTTGATCGTATTCAGCATGCAGGTGGATTTATTTCAGTAAACACTTCTGGAAACACCATCGACGCTAACACTATTCCAATTAACAAACACGATGCCGATGCAGCGTTTGAAGCAGCAACCTGTATTGGTTGTGGTGCGTGTGTGGCGAGTTGTAAAAACTCTTCGGCCATGTTATTTGTAGCTGCCAAAGTCTCTCAATTTGCCTTATTACCTCAAGGAAAAATTGAAGCAACAGACCGTGTTTTAAATATGGTGAAACAAATGGACGACGAAGGATTTGGTAACTGTACCAATACAGGAGCTTGCGAAGTAGAATGTCCTAAAGGCATCACGCTTGAAAGCATTGCACGTATGAACCGTGAGTATTTGGCAGCCAGTCTAAAAGGCTAACAAATCCCATAATAAAATCTTAAATCCCAAGTGAAAACTTGGGATTTTTTGTTTCTTTGAATTTCAAATTAAGAAAATGAACACCCCAAACACATACTACCAACAACATCTAGACAGCTATCAAGTAGAAGTATCAGCACTTTACAAAAGAATGACGCTCCTTAGCATTCTTCGGCTTTTAGTATTTCTATTCACGGCATTTGGTATTTATATGACCTATACCAATTGGCAAATTTCAGTTGCAATTGCTGTTATCGGTATCGGTGTTTTTATAGTGCTACTTACAAAATACACCAATATTAAAGCCGAACGACGGTTAAAATTGGCCTTAGTAGCTATCAACCAAACAGAATTAGAGATTGCTGATGGGAATTTCCATAATCGACCTGATGGATTAGAATTTCAAGATCCACTGCACTTTTACAGTCTGGATATCGATTTGTTTGGTCGGGGATCCTTTTTTCAATTCATTAATAGAACTTCTATTTATGAAGGTTCTCAAAAATTAGCCGATACCTTAAAGGCCAATAATGTCAACGACATTGTACAACGCCAAGAAGCCATCAAAGAACTCGCTTCCAATCCCGAATGGCGCCAATTATATTCCGCCACGGCCAGTTTAATCAAGGTAGAAACCTCAGCAAGCACCATCATTCATTGGTTGAAAAACAACAAGTCTTTTTTACCAAAAATCATGACCTGGTTACCTTACGCTTTTTTGGGTGGAACTGTAATTATATTTTCCTTCTTCTTTCTTGACCTCTTGAGTGCTGGATTTTTAGGCTATTGGCTTTTATTGGGCTTAG
>NZ_JBDSLS010000105.1:0-3252 GCF_039916245.1 Gelidibacter sp. | reverse complement strand
ACACCAAGTGATAACAACTTTTTATTGAACGGATTGGTGCAAGCAGACCGTACACCAAATCCTCACATTCTAGAAGTAGCGCATATCCAACAGGATATTAAGTTTTATGAGAATGATCTTTCTAAAGGAATGATTGACATCAAGAACTGGTATTTCTTCAGAGATTTGGCAAACTATAAATTAAATTGGGAAGTGATTGCTAATGGCGAAGTAGTAGAATCAGGAACTATTGATGCTCTTGATATTGCACCACAAGCTAAACAAGCGGTAAAAATCCCTTTTAAAACGCAATTTAAAAATGGTGTTGAATATTTCTTAAATGTTTCTGCTGTTTTAAAAACAGATGAGCCTTTATTAAAAGCGGGTTACAGAATAGCTTATGAGCAATTCCAATTGCAAAAAGGAACGGTTCAAACACCAGAAAAAGCGACAGAATCAGTGGTTTTTAAATCTAAAGGCGATGTGATTACGGTTATTGGAAAAGACTTCGATTTAGCGTTCAATCAAAAAACAGGAACTCTAACGGACTATAACTTCAAAAACAAAAGTTTGTTGACCAATGGTCCTGAAGTTAATTTCTGGCGTGCCCCAACCGATAATGATTACGGTGCAGGGACTCAAATTAGATACAAAGCATGGAAAGATGCTGGTACGACTGGCAATGTGACCACGGCGGTAAAACAGCTTTCTAAAACTGAGGTTCAAATTACATTCACAAGAATTTTATTTGATGGCGATGCCAATCTTGTAGAAACTTATCTGGTAGATGGAAATGGGGCAGTAAAAGTTACGAATGACTTAAAAGCAATAAAAGGAAAGCACACCGATTTCTATAAATTCGGAAATAAATTAGTGTTGCCAGAAACTTATAAAAACATGACGTTTTACGGAAAAGGACCTTTTGAAGCGTATACTGACAGACAACATGCTGCAAAAGTGGGCTTATACAAACAAACCATTGAAGAGCAATATTTCGCATACCTACGTCCGCAAGAAAACGGAAATAAATTGGAAACGCGTTGGGTTGCGCTGACTAAAGAAGACGGCTCTGGAATTAAGTTTTTAAGTGAAACACCATTCTCGGTTTCGGCACTTAACTTCAAAGAAGAAGATTTGCATAGTGGCGACGAAAGAAAGCAAGAACACGCCGGAGAGATTGATCCTCGCAAAGAAGTGTTTGTTAATATTGATGGATTCCAACAAGGATTAGGAAGCATCAATAGCTGGGGCACATTGCCTTTAGAGCAATACCGATTGAATTACAAAGATTATTCGTATTCGTACTGGATGGTGCCTATTGTAAAATAAATGGTTAAAAGTGACATAGGATTAAAGGACATAGGATATAAGATTAATTTCATTGTCATATATCAATCAGTCTTAAGTTCACATTAAATAAAAAAACTAACAATTTAAACTATCTCAATATCGACATTCTGTTTTTTATGGATTGTCGATATTGTTTTTTATAGAAAAATGAAATGATTAGAATCTCACTGTTTTTATCCATTATATTTTTAGCGTCTTGTAAAAATCAAGAGAAGGGAATATATAATGCGAGCTTAAATGCTAGCAAAATCCAAGAAATCAGTAAACCGCAAACCCCCATTATGGGCTGGTCCAGCTGGAATAATTTTCATGTGGATATCAATGAAGAGGTGATCAAAGCGCAAGCCGATTTTATGGTGTCATCCGGAATGGCTGATGCAGGTTATGCCTATGTCAATATCGATGACGGTTTTTTCGCAGGGCGCGATAGCAAAGGCGATTTGATTGTGCATCCGGAGCGCTTTCCAAACGGGATGAAAGTGATTTCGGAATATATCCATTCCAAAGGTTTAAAAGCAGGGATTTATTCTGATGCGGGCATCAATACCTGTGCTTCACGTTGGGATAGAGATACAATTGGGGTCGGCTCTGGATTAATGGGCCACGACAGAAAAGATTTAAAGCTCATGCTGAACGATTGGAACTATGATTTCATTAAAGTCGATTGGTGCGGTGGCGATTGGTTGGGATTGGATGAACAAACCCGATACACGCAAATCGCGAATATCATTAAGGAAATTAAACCGCAAACCGTGTTTAATATCTGCAGATGGGAGTTTCCAGGCACATGGGCCCTTCAGATTGCCGACTCTTGGCGAATTTCAGGGGATATAACGAATACTTTCGGTTCCATCTTACACATCATCGATTTGAATGCTGATCTCTGGAAATACGCTTCTCCAGGCCATGTGAATGATATGGATATGCTTCAAGTAGGACGTGGCATGAGTTATGAAGAAGATAAAACGCATTTTTCCATGTGGTGCATGATGAATTCGCCATTATTAGCAGGTAACGATTTGAGATATATGACGGATGAAACTATTTCTATTTTAACCAATAAAGAGATTATTGCGCTCAATCAGGATCCGTTGGTATATCAAGCCCGCCGATTGACGGAGAAAGGTAATTTGGAAGTCTGGGCAAAACCTTTAGTTTCGACCATGAGTGGGAGAGTAGCGGTCACATTATTGAATAGATCAGATAAAACAGAAACCATTTCTTTTGATTTGAATACAGTAGGTTTGGATGCTTCAGAAGGTTATTCTTATCGGGATTTATGGGCGAAAAAGGATTTTGAAAAGACCACAAAAGAAAAGTTGAGTTTTGAAGTAGCGCCACATGGTGTGGTGGTTTTGACCTTGGATGGTGTTTCAAAACCTTTCAATATTTTTCAGAATAAATAAGCCTCTGAGAGGCAACATCTTAATTTTTATGTTGTCGTAAGAATATAAAAAAATTATATAAAACATAATATGATGATTATCAAAGGTTTTTTAAGGAAAATGAGAAGGAAGCATTTGCTTTTTATTGCTTTATTCATGGCTTGTAGCTTGACAGGATTTACTCAAGATAAAATCAGAAACGAATTTTCCTTAGAAAAAAATTGGCGCTTCCATAAAGGTGATCTGCCTAATGCCTATTTGGAATCTTTTAATGATTCCAAATGGGAAAACGTAACCGTGCCTCACGATTGGGCCATCAAAGGACCGTTTGACAAAGAAATCGACAAGCAGACCGTCGCGATTGTTCAAAATGGCGAAGAAGTCGCGACTGAAAAAACAGGACGAACTGGCGCTTTGCCTTATATCGGTGTCGGTTGGTATCGTCATGAATTCGCAATTCCAAATTTTGATTCAGAAAAAAAAGTCATTCTCCTTTTTGAAGGCGCGATGGCAGAACCAGAAATTTTTCTCAATGGTA